>JANQRV010000229.1 GCA_028284395.1 Saprospiraceae bacterium | reverse complement strand
AGCATCGAAATTCGGGTTTCACGAGAAGTGAGCAACAGCTATTTAACACAACTTTGGCAAGATAGTGCCTTCCTGAAAGACAGAACGGATAGGAGGGTGGAATTATCGGATCGATTTGGTAAATACTTTACGTTTGCCGTGTTGCTCATCGCATTTTCTACCCTGTTCTACTGGTGGGTAGTGCAACCTTCTGTCGCCATAAACGCCTTTACGGCAGTGCTGATAATCGCCTGTCCTTGCGCCATTGCTT
The DNA here is from genome assembly GCA_028284395.1 of Saprospiraceae bacterium. GTDB lineage: Bacteria > Bacteroidota > Bacteroidia > Chitinophagales > Saprospiraceae > JANQRV01. Next base: position 32,605 of record JANQRV010000229.1, on the reverse strand, counting down.
TGGCTATTCCATTTACCTACGGAAATGCTTTGAGATTACTAGCCGGCCAACATTTCTATTTGCGGGATATTTCCGTGATCGAGGCGATGCAAAATCTACAGTTACTTCTATTCGATAAGACCGGCACTCTCATGCAGGCAGGGGGGGATGAAATTGAGTTTTACGGAGATCAATTGGGGGAATCGGTGAAGAGCGAGATCAAAACATTGTGTGAACAATCGGGTCACCCGCTCAGCAGGCGCATTGCCGCCCTCTACGCCACCTATCCATCCCAAGAAGTGGAAGATTACCGGGAGGTTACGGGGCAGGGAATTGAAGGGAATCTGAACGGGCATCACCTCAAATTGGGGTCAGCTGGATTCATGGGGTTAGCCGAAGATTCGAAATCATCCGTATACGTTAACTATGACGGAGAGATCCAGGGAGCGTTCCGGATAAAAGGACGCCTCCGGCCGGGCCTTGATCGTACCCTGCCCGTATTGGCGCAGAGGTACGAATTGTCCCTTTTGTCGGGTGATAATGAAAGAGAACGTCATCTGCTGGCGCCCTATTTTAAAGATCCCAAGTTGATGCGGTTCAATCAGCACCCCGATGATAAGCTGCAATTTGTCAAAGCACAACAGGCAACGGGAAAAAAAGTAATGATGATAGGGGATGGACTTAATGATGCCGGTGCCCTCCGGCAAAGCGAAGTCGGGATCGTGGTCAGTGATGATACCAACAATTTTACTCCGGCGAGTGATGCCATTCTTTCGGCTCCCCAACTCCATAAAATGAATCTTTACCTGACTTTTATCAAGCAATGCAAACAAGTGATCTGGGTCACTTACGGGCTGGCGTTGTTGTACAACATTGTTGGTCTGAGCTTTGCGGTAACGGGGACGCTTTCCCCCATTGTTGCCGCCATCCTCATGCCCTTGAGTTCAGTGACGGTCGTATTGACGGGTGTGGCACTTACCAGCTTGCTAGCCAACAAGATAAGAGGGGGGTGACTTTTATCACGGGGTAGGGTGACCTAAGTCATTTTAGTAACATGACAACCATCTTAATTTCGTTTCAAAATAATTCTTATGAAAATCATCTTTGTCTTGATCGGAATCAGTCTGCTGGTAGCCCTCGTTTTTTTGGCTGCTTTTATTTGGGCGGTTCGCACGGGCCAATACGAAGACGGATTTACACCTTCGATTCGTGCCATTCTGGAGGAAAAACCTACTAAGAAAAGTTAAATGACCATGTCGAAAATTGAACAATTCAGTTATGACAACGCCATTGTAAGAAACTTCGCTTACGCTTGTACCTTATGGGGGGTTGTCGGTATGTTGGTGGGATTGATCGCCGCTTTACAGTTGGTGTTCCCATCCCTCAACTTTAGCACGCCCGAAACAACTTTCGGTCGGATTCGGCCATTGCACACGAATGCTGCCATTTTTGCATTTGTGGGGAATGGTATTTATATGGGGGTTTACCATTCGATGCAGCGTCTGTTGAAAACCCGTATGTACAGTGATCTTTTGTCGAGACTTCACTTTTGGGGCTGGCAAGCGATCATTGTCGCTGCAGCACTAACCTTGCCACTTGGCATTACCACTTCTCATGAATACGCGGAGTTGGAATGGCCAATCGATATTGCGATTGCTTTGGTTTGGGTGATATTCGGGATCAACATGTTTGGAACCATCCTCAAGCGAAGGGAAACTCATTTATATGTTGCGATTTGGTTTTACATTGCCACTTGGGTGACGGTGACGGTACTACATTTGTTCAACAACATTGAATTGCCGGTACACCTCTGGAAGAGTTATCCGGTTTTTGCGGGCGTACAGGGTGCGCTGGTTCAATGGTGGTACGGACACAATGCCGTGGCATTCTTTTTGACCACGCCCTACCTTGGCTTAATGTATTACTACTTGCCAAAGGCATCCAATCGCCCCGTTTTCTCATATAAGCTATCGATCATTCACTTTTGGGCGCTCATTTTTATCTACATCTGGGCCGGCCCGCACCACTTGTTGTATACCTCCTTGCCGGATTGGGCACAATCGCTGGGTACGGTCTTTTCGATCATGTTGATCGCACCTTCCTGGGGGGGGATGTTGAATGGTCTGTTGACGCTGCGGGGTGCCTGGGACCGGGTGATGAACGACCCAATACTGAAGTTCATGGTCGTAGCGGTACTGGCCTACGGTATGGCTACTTTTGAAGGCCCGATGTTGTCTATCAAATCAATTAATGCGATCAGTCACTTTACGGACTGGACCATTGGCCACGTTCACATTGGTACCCTTGGTTGGAACGGAATGTTGACATTCGGGATTCTATATTGGCTGTTACCAAAGTTGTACAATACTCGACTACACTCCATGAAGTTGGCGAATACACACTTTTGGATCGCCACCTTGGGTATCATCTTCTATGCCATCCCCTTATATTGGGCGGGATGGACGCAGAGTTTGATGTGGAAGGAATTTACCCCTGACGGTTATTTAAGGTTTGGTAACTTCCTGGAAACAGTGACGCAAATTATCCCGATGTATGGCATTCGTGCGATCGGAGGATCCTTGTACCTGGCCGGCGTATTTATGATGGTCTATAACTTATGGAAAACAGTTCGTTCCGGAAATCTTGTCCGCGATGAACCGGCACAAGCACCGGCAAGAGTCGTTGCCGCCAGCCATCAGGGTGAACACTGGCACCGTTGGATTGAGCGTCGTCCGATCCAAATGTTGATTGCTTCTACCGTCCTCGTATTAATTGGAGGCCTAGTCGAGATCTTCCCTATGTTTTACGTCGATGAAAATGTGCCGAGGATCAGCAGTGTCAAACCCTATACTCCTTTGGAATTGGAAGGAAGAGACATATACATTCGCGAAGGCTGTGTTGGCTGCCACTCGCAGATGGTCCGGCCGTTCCGGTCGGAGACCGAGCGTTATGGCCCCTATTCCAAATCCGGTGAATTCATCTATGATCGTCCATTCCTCTGGGGTTCTAAGCGGACGGGACCGGATTTGCATCGGTTGGGACAAAAATACACGGATAGCTGGCATTACAACCATATGTACGATCCGGAAAGCATGTCGCCAGGATCCATTATGCCTCCTTATCCTTGGCTGATTTCCGATGAAATCAATACCAAGTACACAGCATCTAAGATTCGGGTTCTTCAACAATTGGGCACACCGTACCCTGATGGTTTTGCGGAAAAAGCAGTGGAGGATTTGGAGCTGCAAGCGAATCAAGTGGCGCGCCGACTGGAAGCCGACGGGATTGTGCAGGAAGGCCTTGAAAAGAAAGAGATCGTGGCACTGATCGCCTATCTACAAAGACTGGGTACGGATATCAAACCAAAGCCCCAGGCGAATAATTAACCGCTTAAAACAGGACACTTATGTATAAGTATATTTTAGAATCAGCAGGTAACATTAATTGGATGGCCATCTTTGCGCTCCTCACATTTGTTGCCATCTTTCTGATCAGTCTACTTGTCGTCATTCGTCGGGGGAAGGAGTACTCCCGTAAAATGGCCAACATGCCACTGGAGGATGGTGGATCCTCCCTTAAAACAGTACTGACACTACTGTTGATTCCATCCTCAACGATTTTTGCATTTGCTGCTGCTCCGGAAGGAGAAGCAGCTCGCGATCCCAATTACTTAGCCCACTTAATGGAATACATCGTCTTGGGTATCGGAGTGGTTATCATGATTGTAGGAATCGTGGTTATTGCGGATCTGGTGGCCGCCATGGTCGGTGCACAGCGTAGGGAGTTACTGGCAGAGCAAGGGATAGAAGAACAAGAGGTCACTCCGGTAGAAGCGGAGCCCGCATGGTGGCACAAGTTTTATAAACGAGCAACGAATGTCGTCCCTTTGGATCAGGAAGAGACCATCTTGTTTGATCACGAATACGACGGCATCCGGGAATTGGATAACAGTTTGCCTCCGTGGTGGGTAGCCATGTTTTACATCACAATCGGATTTGCCGTAGTGTACATGGGGTACTATCACGTGTGGGGATACGGCTTGTCTTCCGGTGAGGAATATGCGTACGAAGTAGAGCAGGCCGAAAAGGCAATCAAAGCAGCACTGGCCAGACAGCCCGACATGGTAGATGAAACAAATGTAACGGTCGTTACGGACGATCTCGATTTGGGGGTGGGGAAATCCATTTATGAGTTAAACTGCTCCGTTTGCCACGGTAAGGCGGGCGAAGGACTGGTAGGACCGAACTTTGCGGATGAATATTGGCTACACGGTGGAGACATCAAAGACCTATTCCGCGTCATCAAGTACGGTGTGCCGGAAAAGGGGATGATTTCGTGGAAAGCTCAACTGCGGCCTCCGGAAATCCAAAAAGTGGCGAGTTACATTCTGACCTTTCAAGGGACGAATCCACCAAATGCCAAGGCACCACAGGGTGATTTGTATGCACCTGGACAAATGACTCCTGAAGAATCGGCGTCGGATTCGGTCGAAGTAGATGATCGCGTGTCTGGTGTCGTCAACTGATTGTCGAGTTAACAAGATTCACATTCGCTCCATATGCAAAATCTAGAACAATCCGATCATTCGGAGTTTTACGATCAAGAAGAATACCGGGATTCGATCGCCACCGTCGATAGCGAAGGTAAGAGAATCTGGATTTACCCCAAGCAGCAGGATGGTTACTTCTACCGACTTCGAACCTACCTAAGTTGGTTTTTGCTGGCTTTTCTGTTCGGGATGCCGTGGATCAAAGTCGGTGGAGAACCACTGTTGCTTTTTAATGTGTTGGAGCGACGATTCATAATTTTCGGTGTCTATTTCGCTCCCCAGGACTTCCATTTGTTTGTGTTGGCCATGATCTCCTTCGTGATATTCGTCGCGTTGTTTACGGTGGTCTTCGGTCGTTTGTTTTGCGGATGGGTATGTCCGCAGACCATTTTTATGGAAATGGTCTTCCGGAAGATCGAATATTGGATTGAAGGAAGTGCTGCTGCTCAAAAACGATTGAATAATGGTCCCTGGACCAGTGAAAAGATTCGCAAAAAGCTATTGAAGCAAGGTATTTTCTTTTTAATAGCGGTCCTGGTTGCAAATACCTTTTTGGCCTATATTATTGGCATCGATGAGGTCATTCGCATCGTCACCGAACCCATTTCATTACATCTGGGTGGCTTCATTGCAATGTTGCTGTTTTCCGCTGTTTTTTACTTCGTCTTTTCCTGGTTGCGCGAACAGGTTTGTATTGCGATCTGTCCTTACGGACGGATGCAAAGTGTGCTGTTGGATCAGGATTCGATTACAGTGGCCTATGATTTTAAAAGGGGAGAGCCCAGGAAAAGAATTAAAAAGGGGCAACCACAGGGAGATGCCGGAGACTGTATCGATTGTGGCATGTGCGTTCGAGTCTGCCCCACCGGTATTGACATACGGAATGGTATTCAACTGGAGTGCGTTAATTGTACTGCCTGCATTGACGCCTGCGACGAGATCATGGAAAAAGTAAAACGGCCTAAAGGGCTGATCCGCTATGATAGCTACAATGGTATTTTGTCCGGGAAACGAAATCTCTATAACAAGAGGGCCATTGCTTATAGTTCTATTCTCGTGGTCTTGCTGGTTATCCAAGCGGTTTTGTTCACCACCCGTGGAAAGGTGGAATGTCTATTCCTGAGAACCCCCGGCATGTTGTATCAGGAAACTCCCGAAGGACTGATTCAAAATTTGTACAACTATCAAATTGTGAATAAAACGGGTGATTCCCTGCCTTTGCGATTCCAACTTAAGGATGGGAAAGGAGAGATCCGGCTCGTGGGGGCCGCTCCGGTTGCGGCAGGAAACACCGTGACGGAAGGAGCCTTATTCATACTCTTCGAAAAAGAAATGCTTCGACCCGGGAAAAATCGATTGGTCATCCAGGTATACAATGAATCGGAACTCATTGAGGAAGTAGAAACTAATTTCTTCGCACCGGGGCGATGAGTGAAATTTACCATTAAATTAAAAAGTTATGAGAATCAATTGGGGAACCGGAATTGCGCTTTTTTACTGCTGCTTTGTTATCTCCTTATTGTTGCAGCTAAAAGCCTCTTTTCGTTATGACCATAGCCTGGTCGTAGAGGATTATTACCAGCATGACCTGGATTACCAAAAGCATTACGATAAATTGGTCAATACACAACAACTGGAACATCAGTTGGATCTGAAGCTGGATGCCACCACCAGTGAGCTTATTCTATCTTTTCCGGCTGGTATGGATGACGTCAGCGGCTCCATTGCTTTTTTTCGCACTAATGACAGCAGCCTTGACTTCCGGTTACCGGTCGATCTAGAAACCCAAAATCGTCAAAGGATCTCCGTTGAAGATCTTCGGGAGGGATTGTGGAAAATCAAGATCGACTGGCGTGGAAATGGACTTGATTATTACGACGAGAAGGTCGTTGTCCTGTAAACGCAAAGGCTTATGTTATGGACTGCTTTTCTGCTCGGACTGGCCGGCAGTACGCACTGCGTCGGAATGTGTGGCCCTTTGGTATTAGCACTGCCGGTAGTTGATGGTAATGCGCATACTAAGAATCGGTTACCCGCTTTACTCTACAACCTGGGAAGAATTTCGACCTATGTCGTTTTGGGCAGCATATTGGGTCTCGTTGGTCAAGGAATGGCTATTGCCGGTCTTCAGAAGTGGTTTGCATTGACTTTTGGCATTGTTTTCCTGTTATTGGGATTGTGGTCCTTTTACCGCGGCGTGGTGCCGGACCCTGGCCGATATACCACTAAGTTTCTTAGCCCGGTCAAGAGATTGTTGTCGAAATTGATGCGATCTAATGCTGTTTCGGTACATTATTCCATCGGCCTACTCAATGGTCTTTTACCCTGTGGATTGGTTTATTTGGCATTGGCCGGTGCGCTGACCAGTCCCAACTGGCTTGCGGGCGCTCTGTTCATGGGCGTATTCGGATTGGGAACACTTCCTTTGATGTATATGGTAGCCGCCTACCGCCATTTATTAACCGGCCGTTTTCGCCAATATCTTCGGAGGTTAATGCCACTTGTCTACTTTTTGTTTGCCTTTCTGCTCATTACCCGAGGCCTCAATGTGGACTTCCCCGATCAACTCTCTTTTCTGGAAGCCATGAAACATCCGTTGATGTGCCATTAGAAATTGCTGCCATCATCGGGATAGAATGATATAGGTTAGCAATCCATGGTGACAAAAGTCATCTGGTAAATGATCATAAAGCTGGATTTTGAGGTCAAATCGAAAAAGAACAATTATGAATCTATTAGATCCAGTTTCCAGCATTATGACCCGCACACTCATTACAATCGGACCAAAGGACCGATTGATCGAAGCCAAGAAAAAATTCGAAGAGAGTAATATTCATCACCTCCCCGTGGTACGCTATACGACCTTGGTGGGGATGCTGAGTAAAACGGACTTGCTCCATTTTATGCGGGGATATGCACAAAGTGAAGGGGATCGTTTCATTGAAGATGCCCGACTGAATGCATTTCGAGTGGAGGAAATCATGACTACAAAATTGGCAAAAATTGAGAGCAGAGAGCCGATTAGAACGGCCCTGGAGTTGTTCAAGATCAATCGTTTTCACGCCTTGCCAATTGTTGACAATGATGAATTAACTGGTATCCTAACGACCCACGATATCATTACCGCTCTCGCTGACGACCCCATTTCTTTGGATGACTACAAGACAAATTCCTAACCATTCCCAATAGCTTCCGATGAAATCTATCTTCGTCCCCACTGATTTTTCAGATTGTGCAGAGCAGGCGACCAAGGCTGGGATCGAACTCGCAAAATTTCATGGTGCAACCCTTTTCCTCTTCACTCACTTTGATTTGCCGAAAGGGTGGGAGTTGATGACCGAGGAGGAGCAATCGCAATTCCCTTCGGCATTGAGAACCATCCAGGAGGCCAAGGAAAAGCACCACGAGATCATCGCGGCAAATCCCGAAGTGACCATCTTGCCTTATTATTCCACTGCTAACTTTTTGAACAAAATTGTACGTTTCGTAGATGCTTGGTCCGTAGATTTGATTGTGATGGGATCGCACGGAACCAGTGGTAAAAGCGAATACTTTATTGGAAGCAGAACCCAAAAGGTGGTACGGAGAGTCCATTGCCCGGTGTTGGTGATCAAACAGCCACTAAAATCAATCGCTTTTAAAAGGGTCGTTTTTGCCTCTAATTTCAATAGCAATAACCGGGATATATTTCTGCGTGCTATGTCTTTTGTAGCGACATTTGAGCCGGAGATCCACCTAGTTCACATTGATGTGCCCAGCATTTTCGACGGTTCGGATATGGTCTTGCGAAGTGCCATGAAGGATTACGCCGATCTGATTCCCGATCTCGAGTGTGAAACGCATATCTTACGCCACATTTCAGTAGATGCCGGGGTGAGGTATTTTGCAGAAAAAATCGATGCGGATCTGATCATTGTTTCCAACCACTACCGTCGGCCCATCAAAAGATTACTGGTCGGGAGCAATGTCGAGGCCTTAGTGAACCACGCCGGTGTGCCGGTATTGACGATGGATTACCAAGAGCAATAAATTATTAGATTCCGTCTCAATCCCGGAAAATATCGCGAATAATTTTCTTTCTTTATCCTGCCTATTGAAATCTGGAATAATGAAAGAAGATAATGCGATCTTTCCAGCGATGTTTGAACATGCAACAACTGGAATTCTCATAGTCGATACCGAGGGGAAAATAATCAAAGCCAATCCTTTTTTGGAGAGAATGTTTGGTTATGGGGATGGCGAATTATTGGGCGAACCCATGGACGTACTTCTACCCAAAGGCTTGCGCATTGGCCATCGACACCACCGCAACTCTTTCTTCAAGGCTCCAGCACCGCGACCAATGGGAAAGGGGAAGGCGTTATTCGGGCAAAGAAAGGATGGGTCAGAATTTCCGGTAGAAATCAGTCTCGGCTACACCCAGGTAGACGATCAACAATTGGCAATCGGGTTTGTCAACGATATCAGTGCTCGCAAAAAAGCCGAGCTGGGCCTTAAAAAAGAAAAAGAACTAAATCAACTCAAGTCCCGTTTTGTGTCCATGGCTTCCCATGAGTTCCGCACTCCATTGACTGCGATTCAGGCCTCAGCCGAGCTGATCGATATGTATATCGATCGAGAAAATCCGGAAAAACAAAGGAAACACATCGCCCGTATCACTTCTTCCGTTAAAAACCTTACCTCTATTTTAGACGATTTTCTTTCTCTGGAAAAAGTAGAATCCAACAAGACGGCATATGACCCTGAATGGTTGGATCTTCCGGATTTTGTGGCTTCGGTCCTGGAGGAAGTTCAGCTTCTGGTTCGAAAAGGACAACAGCTTCGGTACCGACATGTCGGCCCTGAGCCGGCATTTTTAGACGAACATTTGGTCAGAAACATCCTCATGAATTTGCTTTCCAATGCCATCAAATACTCCCCGGAAGGTGGGCAGGTAGATTTGACCACGACTCAAGGGCACAATTGTCTGAAAATTGAGGTTGTGGATCAAGGGATTGGAATTCCGAAGGAAGAGCAATCGCAAATGTTCAATCGTTTCTTTAGAGCCCAAAATGCCGTTGGGATTAAAGGCACCGGACTGGGCCTGACCATTGTAAAACGCTACCTCGATATGATGGGGGGATCGATCGATTTTACAAGTGAGTTGAATGCAGGTACGACCTTTAATGTTGAAATCCCACAGGAACCCGATGAAGTTTCTTCCGGCGGGAACCTACATGATTAGAATGCAGTTAGACGATCGGGCCGCCGCCGTCCCTGTCGTCAAGCAGTAAGATATTATCTATCTAATGTGAATAAATCTCCTTTACAGCAGTTAGCCATTGGTTAGGGAGCTGTCTTATTTTATCACTTTTTTTACGAACTTTGTACTTTCCGACTAATTTTTCGATTATGAACCGGATCTTTCCCCTGTTTCTGACCACATTACTTGGACTCACCTTAAGTTATTGTAACAATGACGATGAGTCGGCAGGCTCGTCGGGCCAAAATGCCGAACTTGATCGATGTTGTAACACGGAGCCTGTGGAGGAAACCATAGGAGAAGTATTTGTTTATATTCCCAGTGCCTTTAGTCCCAATGGAGACGGCGTCAATGACCGCTTTCGACCGGTAGTGGTTAACAGTCTGGATCTTTCTTCGGCAAATGTCCTGGAAATGCTGATTATGGACGTTAACGGCGAACCGATTTACCGGGAGGCCAACTTTGATCCTTCCAATGCGGGATCCGGCTGGGATGGCCTTTTTCTCGATGGAACCCGATACGAGGAGGGGTCTTTTTCCTATGCAGCGCTGATTGACCCCAAAGATGTCAGTGGAGTGGCCAAATGGTTCGAAGGTCGCGCCTGCTTGTTGCGTTGTGCCAACGATAATTGCGATGACACCCAATTGCGCAGCCGTTTCTGTATGGATTGCTTTTGGGAAACCCAGCACGATGGTGAGGGCAAAGGGGATATCCGACTGGACAGCGGAGAAGGCTTTTGCGAATAAGAAATCATTCCCCCTGATTTTTCTACAAAAACTACTAGCCAAACAACAATTTGGTAGGTTCTTTGATTTTTCTATTCTACAATTCTAAAAAAAAGTTTTTGTCAAAAAAGATGTGTTTGCGCAATTTTGTGTGGTATTATTGCTTGAAATATAAAGAACATAAGTTGACAAATACGCCAAACACCGTGGTATTACGATCCTTGTTTTTTTTGTTGATCGGAAGCTGTTTCCTGTTCACCGCCTGTAAGAAGGAGAGACCACCGACACCGACTGAGGAACAGGAATTACTCCCTTTGGAACTTACGGGGGTAGAGGTCACTTATGAGGATCGGCAATGTGGCTTGAACTGGGAGGCTTTCGCTAATCGCAATCTTACTGCTGCCGAAAATTTTGGTTTTTGCTTCTCTCATAACAATCCATTGCCGACCCTTGAAGATAGTGTAGTCACGAAGCAAGAAGTTAACATTGTGCAGTTTACCTTCTCTTACAATTTTCACTTTCGCGCGCTTTTTGATTCCATCTTTGTCAGGGCTTTTTTTCAAGAAGACGGCAAAACCATCTATACCGAACCTCAGAGGTTCGATGCTGAAATAGGCATGTTTAGTTATAGCAGCAATATAAAAACCACTGTACACTGCATAGAAGATAGGTACCAAGTTCATTTTTATGGTAATTATCACACATCCAACTGTTCTAAGCTCACTTTTGAATACGGTGTGAAATGGCATGAAACTGGAAAACAGGAACATGAATCAACCGTTTTGTGGGGAAATGGAAGCGTCGGAACACAGCCAGATATCGACGAATATCTGGAGTTGCCGGCAGGGAAGAGCTATCGCCTACGCCATTACACCTCTATTCACCCCGATCAACATACCAGTTTTGTGGTTCAATCGGTAGCGACTCCAGTGGCCTCCGTGCGATCATTGCCCGCTTTGCCGGGCCCCGCGAGGGCAGAAGCTACTGCCTTCTCCGTGGGGAATATGGGATATGTATTTGGTGGATACAACGCTGAGCGGACCGAGGTTTTTGCCGATCTATGGGTTTATGATCCACAACAAGGCCGCTGGGAAGAGCAAGCTTCCGGCCCCCAGGCCCTGGCCTTCTCTACGAGTTTTGTTATCGATAATCAGGTGTTTATAGGAAGTGGGTCTAAGGATCCTGCCAATCCTGAAGCTGCCGGCACCAATGCTTTTTGGCACTATGATGCGCAGGCGGACAATTGGACCAGGATCGCCGACTTTCCACAGGCAGGAGCACACTCCTGCAGCTCTTTTGCGATCGATGGAATTGGCTATGTCGGTCTGTGCGCTACGGAGAGTGGCGTTTCCAACCAATTTTGGAGCTATTCGGTAGCCGATGATCGGTGGGAGGAAATTAGTCCGTTGCCAAAAGAAGAACTGGTTTCGGCGCGAAACGCCGCGGTAGTGGTCGCCGGAGTTGCCCATGTTTTACTGGACCCCTTCCGGGAAATGTGGACCTATGATCCTTCAACTGAGAATTGGCAGTACCGGGACCGACTCATTGATTCTCAGGATGATGCAGTTGTTTTGAATCATCGGGATAAAATTTACGTGCTGACCGGAAGGAATAACACTTATCTTGCTGTGTACGATCTCCAAAGTGGGTGGAAGAGGTATTGCTACGATCGGGAATTTGTGAGGACGGAGGCCGTTGGTTTTGTATTGAATGACCGATTGCTACTGGGGACGGGATCAGAATATACTTTGAGTTGGAATGATATTGGTGAACAAGTTTTTAATGATTTTTATGAAATTGTGTTGCCGCAATAGAATGATTGAGGTCCTATTTACCAACAGACTTCTTCACGTGTCCTTGTTTATTACTTTTTGGGGCCCAGTCTACGGGCAGGGTTGGGAGAAAATCTTTTATCGACCGGGCTCGGACCTGTTTCCTGAAAGGGAAGTTATGGTCACTCCAGATGGCGGTTTGTTGATCAACTTCCATGAAAAATGGGATAATAATGCCTTTGTGAGAGCTGTTTTTATCAAGTTGGACCAAGAGGGGCGTGTCCAATGGGAATCCATCATGGATTCCACGGTGGTAAGAGTAGTGGAAATGAAATCTACCGGAGAAGCAGTGATTCACGGAGAAAAAAAAGGAGCATTTTTCATTGGATCCGTTCAGGTTGACGGACAGATCTGCAGAAGAGAAAAGTTTGACACGCCGAGTGGCTGGGGAGGAGTGCGGGCTAGCAGAAACGGTGACTATTACTACTTTGACAACATCGAGTACGAACCCGAAAAGTGGAAGGGTTATGTTTTTAAAATAGATTCGCTCGGAAGCCCTTTGTGGGAATGGGAAGATGCCAGTGGCTGTCAGAACTTTATCTTGCGATTGTATCCGGATGAGGATGAAGGGCTATTTATCGACCACGTAAGCTACGCCGATTCCTTGAAATCGGAACGTGAAGGTCATCTTACCAAACTGGATCGAGATGGTCGCCTGGAATGGACGATAGATCTTCCGGAGCGATTGTGGGGAGTTGATTTCGATTCTTTGCGCAACCAACTATTTTTGTTGAACGGTGGAACAGCCGTCACTAGAATCGATCGCAGGGGAGAAATATTGGAGGAGGGGGCGATTATGTCTGCTAGCCTGCCCCGCGGTAACCACTTCATTCGCATCATTCCAGAAGAAGACCATGTGTTTCTCGGAGGCCATACTGGCCATGGCAATGTTAATTCGGGATACCTGACCCTGATGAAAACCGACTTAGGAGGAAACATCGAATACGAGAATTACTTTGGTTTTCAAACCGCCAATCAAAGTTTAGCCAACATCGTGCAAACACCGGATGGCGGTGTAGTATTGCTTGGCGACACCAATGTTCGGCGGAAAATTTCGAATCAGCCATTTCTGGATGACATCTACCTGGTCAAAACGGACCGCGCAGGGCGCAGCATCACCAATTATATCAAAGGGACCTTTTTAATCGATGTCAATGACGATTGTGTCCCCGATCCCATGCAGAGAGGGTTGGAAGGCTGGATTGTTAAGATCAGCAACGAATCCGATCTTTACTATGGAATCACCGACAGCAATGGTGCATTTCTCGTTCGAACCGATACTGGAAGCTATCGAGTAGACGTAGTTCTTCCCAATGCCTATTGGGGCAGCTGTCAAAAGAGTAAAGAGGTCGTGATGTCCATTCAGGGAGATACCGCCGAGGTAGATTTTACCATGCAACCTGTGTATGACTGTCCCTTATTGAAAGTGGATGTATCCACGCCCTTACTTCGGCGGTGTTACGAAAATACCTATACCGTTCGTTACTGCAATGAAGGCACCGCTCAGGCCGAGGGCACATTCGTGACCGTAACTGTGGATTCCCTCCTTCAAATCAATTCCAGTCAACCTTCTTGGGACACACGGAATGGCCAGCAATTACAGTATTTCATCGGCAATGTGCCGGTGGGAGCTTGTGCCGATATTCGAATTGATGTTACCGTCGATTGTGAAAGGACTCAACTGGGGCAAAGTCACTGTGTTGAGGCTCGCATTTTTCCGGATTCGCTGTGTACGCCTCCCGGGATCAATTGGGATGGATCTTCTTTGGAAGTTTCCGGACAATGCTTGGGCGATTCGGTACAATTCCGGATCCAGAATGTCGGATTGGATATGACGGAACCCAGTACTTTTATCGTAATCGAGAACGATGTGATCTATTTGGGAGGAACCGTTCAATTACCAGCGGGAGAAGAAGAGTTGATTACCACCTATGCCAGCGGCAAAACCTTCGGGCTTTCCGCCAAACAACCGGATGGCCACCCCGGCAGTAGTAATCCGTCTGTATTTGTTGAAGGATGTGCCGCAGAAGGAGAGGGGATGGATTTTGGGTTCGCCACACAGAACCCCTTTGATGAAGGAGATCCCTTTGTGGCAATCGACTGCCAGGAAAACATTGGTTCGTGGGATCCCAATGATATTCGAGGATTTCCGACGGGTGTAGGGGCGAAACACTGGATTGACGGGAATATTGACCTGGAATACAAAATTCGATTTCAAAATACGGGAACCGATACCGCTTTTAATGTCTTTATTCGAGACACTTTGCCACCGGAGTTGGATGTGGCTACCTTTGTTCCCGGAGCCAGCAGTCATCCTTATGAATGTGAGGTGATCAACGGGAACGTCCTGAAATTCACCTTTTCCAACATTATGTTGCCAGACAGTAACGTCAACGAAGCGGCTTCGCATGGCTTTATCCAATATAAGATTAGACAAGGACAAGGTCTAACCCCAGGTACAACCATCAGAAATCGTGCTGGCATTTATTTTGACTTCAACGCACCGGTACTGACCAATACCGCATTGCATACCATTCGCAAGCCCGTCCGTTTCGGCGTGGTAGAAAATCGGCATTCTTGCAGTTTTCAAGTTCAAAACCCCATCTTTTCCATGGGCGTGGACTCCCTCCTTTTTACCGAATACGATAGTTTGGTACTCTGGAGCGGTATGATTTTTCCCAGCCAAGAGGTGCGCACGGATACCGTTGTGTTTTCCGACACCTCTTTGTATGTGACCGACACTATTTTGTTGTTCTACTATACCAATCAGTATGGCTGTGACAGTATTGTCGAAAGCCCGATAGTGGTCGGCACGGAGCAGGTATCCATTCTGGGTAATTTGGTAAAGATTTATCCAAACCCCAGTTCGGGGCAGGATGTGGAGCTTGCTTTCAGCCTGCGCCAGGAAGCTGAAGTGACCATCGACCTACTGGATGTTACCGGTCGGATTATTGGGAAGATACTATCCAACAAGAGGATGCCGACTGGCATCCATGAGATTCGCTTTTCCCCCACGCAACTAACAGCGGGCTTCTTCTTTGTGAGAATTCGGGCCGGGAGTGTGGTTCGCACCCAGAGACTGCTGCTGCTAGACGGTTAGAAAGACCGTTGTTTTTCTGAAAATGCAAATGAGTTCATTATTTAATTGCTGTGGTGTTACAACCACAGGCAAAACCTTAATACCATGAATAAAACTAAGCGCCTATCCTTGATGTGGTTGTTGCTGCTGTTGATCAGCTGCAATGAATTTGATCCAAGTGCCGGAGTCCAGCCACAATCTTTCAGTCATAATTCAAGCTCTTCATTTGAAGTACCGGAATCTTGGGTGACCGGTTATCTAAATTTGAAAATGAAGGGAAAAACGATCGAAGAACAAGTGGAGTTGTCTGAAACCCTGGCAGAAAATTTGCATATCCGAGGAACCATTACACCGAAGCAAATTTCGGAAGAAAAACGACATAAGACCAAAGGACCAATCAAAGGAGGGAACGGTTGTGAATTGAGTTTCGGGATCGCTGATAATGGTACGGATTGCGGCTTCCCGATGACGGTGCCGATTACCTTCATCTCCATCGACAATGGGCAAATGATGTCTTCCTCATTGACCTTTGATGGCCCGTTTGCCGAATCAGAAATCATTGTTCCAGAACGACATGTGGTTCGGGTAGATGTATTCGATATGGATTGCAGTGGCAGTTTTAAGTTGGTGAGAAGAAATGGGAATCCTTGGAATTTTACGCTCAATCACGTCGACCACAACGGAAACTTTGAAATTTCGCCGGAAAACTTCTACTATCTGGTATTTCCCAGGCATTGGCCCTACAATCCTCATCCGATCATCTTCGGCTTCCTGACTTATCTGTGTCAAGATTGGTGTACAGAAACGATCAACTTTCGTATGGAATTGCGGGAAAACGACCTGGAAAATCCCTCGACCCAGATCCGTACGACGGTCATACCCGATCAGAGCACCAACCTCCATTCATTCGGTTACCGGATTTTTCGAAGGGAGTCATTGGTTGCCAACGGCTTGGAAGAGCGATCCTACTCAGCAGAAGTGGCGCCTTTAAAAGAAGGGTTTTCCTACGCCATCAGGAACCTTGAACTCAATTTTAACCACCCGGTTTGGGAGGTGGCACCGGTAGATCTGGAGGTGAATCTAAATGAGGAGGTACATTATGCCTACATTAATAAAGTAATTACGGAGCCCCTGATAACGCCAAACTTTGACTTGCTCCACAATGGTGTTTATTGTAGTCCCCGTTATTCAGAGGGAACTTGTAATGCCAGCATTAACCTCCTTGAAAAGCACTGTGGTCCTGGTAGTCTTCATCAATTGGAAGTGCTTACCAATGGTTCGTTTGACCGGGTGGATTGGTCTAGTGATTCCGACCAATTACAAATCAGCATAAAGTCGACAGAGGAAGGGCGAAATTTCATTACTGTGCGTGGGCCTAAGCCGGCCTATTACCCGGTAACGGTAACTCTATACCTAGAAGACGGTTGTTTGGTAAGCCAAACCGTTGAGGTTTATTTCGGAAACACTTACGATACCTGTGATTAGACAAACAGATCCGACTTATGCGATTTTGTCCAACTGACTCAACAACCAGGATTTCAGGCTCCGGACCCGCATTTGGTCGATCTCCAATCTGAGGCTTTGCTTTTGTTTGCTATCGTAGCGCGATAATCGGACCAATTTACGGGTCAACTTAATGAATTCCTGATAAGGTATTTTTAGATGGGCTGCCACCTCTTTTCTTCGCAAAAAAGTATTCATGCTCGATAAGTGGGATTCTAGTAGTTCCACTTCATTGAGCTCATAATATATTCGGGTTTGCAATGTCCTGACTTTAAGGATGAATAGAGGGTCTTTGGAATGGAAGTTATTCAACAAGTCTCTGGCTTGATCGAAGTCTCGCTGATGGTATTTCAGTGAGGCTAGCGTCAGGAAATAGGTGTTGTTCCGATCTTTTGCCGGCAGAAATTGTCTGAAATCCTGGATGAAATGGAATGCCCATTTGAACTCCTTCAAAGTAATGGCAATGAAGACAATATTACTAAATGAAGCGGCTGAGAGTAAATTGTTTTCAAACAGATACCGCTCTTCAACGCCGGCCCGATAGAGGTCGAATGACATTCTGGCGTATTTAATGCTTCCCTTGTTCATGCGGCGCGTACAATAATTGAGTAGCATGAGATAGAGATCGCGAATCTCGCTGGCACTGAAGCGGTGGGCGTGGAGGTCGATCTGTTCTCGCAATTGCTCAAAGTGCCTTTCGTCTTCCTGCGAAGTGATGGTAAGGAAGCAATAGTAATAAATGCTGATGGCTGGCTGTTGCAACAGCTTTGGATGATCGGCAATATGTTGAATGGCTTCTTCTAAAAAATGGATGTGGTAATCGTCTTTGAAGATCTGTTGATTGGACAACACTAAACAGGCGTGCTTTAATTTCGTGGCAATGAAGTATTGATCAAAGGCATCGATGCTCTTTTGCAGCGTTGTGTTCGCCTCCTGCGACCTTTTGCGGCTGCTGATGTACCGATAATTCTCAAGCAGGGTCTCAAAGCGATCTTTCAGGTATTGATCATTGCGAAACGGTTGTGTTTCTAAAGTCGTCCATGCCTTTTTCAAAGATCTTTGGTAAGGCTTATCCAAATTTAATTCATGATAAGCTTTTACGCGATTCAGTTTTCGTGCATATTCTGACGCTTGATGCTGCGCTTGTGCTAAGAAATCTTCAACGAGACGATGCAGGTAGCTAGTGACCAGTCGCAATTGCTGATCATCAAATTCCGTTCCCGGATAAGTGTTTTCCCATGCTTGTTCCCTGGTTAGAATTTTGGGCTGCTTGTGCAGCGCAAAGACAATGAATTCAAATAGATCAACGACATCGGTTCGGTGGTTAAAAAAAGGGGACTTTAAATACTTTCTTAGGCCCTGTAAGTCGAAAGTGTCTAATTGGGTGAGTAATTGAACCACTTGTGTTTGTGTCATGATGTTCTATAAGATCGCATTAAAGTGGGCTGAAAATAGCATTTTATCAAGATCAAATCTCTACAATCCTTAAAAAAGTCTTTGCTGCCGGTAGTTCTCCTCGTGCTTGGCCACGCTGGAACAAGAAGAAAAATGCCAATCAAGGACTTTTACGATCTAATGCAGCAGGAATGATTTTCAAAAATTGACAACGTTCATCTCCAGGGCTTCAACCATTTTGTCGAAAATCTCATTGTTTTCATAAATGCCCTGGAAAAGTTCCGCTCCCGGACCATATGCAAACACCGGGATGAGCGTAGCCGAATGATTGCCGGTTGAAAAAGAAGGCGTTATTTTTCCATAATCCGCTTGACCAAATACGGTGGAAGCGGAGAGCGAGAACCCTCCCGTTTCATGATCGGCGGTTACGATCACCAAGGTATTGCCGTCCCTTTCCGCAAAATCAAGTGCTTCTCCGATGACGTTATCAAAGTCTAGAGTTTCTTCGATAATGTATCTGGCATCATTGGCATGACCTCCCCAGTCGATTTGCGATCCTTCTACCATTAGGAAGAATCCTCCTCGGTCATTGGCCAGTTGATCCAGTGCCATTTCAGTTGCTTTGGGAAGAAATGTTCCCCGGCCTTGCTGCATTTTAGGCATACCGTCCGGTGCCAACAAAAAACCGTACTTCTTGCCGTCCAGTGGACTTCTTAATTTTAATTTATCCGTATTGATTACCCAACCTCTTTTTGCAAGCGTGTCGAGATAGTTGATGCCGTCCTGTCGACGGTTAAAGAATTGTAGTCCGCCACCAGCAAAGAAATCGACGGGAGCATAAACGAGTTGGCGGGCGATTTCTTCATAATTCTGGCGCAGTGCCGTATGTGCATAAAAAGATGCGGGCGTGGCATGGACGATGGAAGAGGTCGCAACCACACCGGTTTTCCATCCCTTCTCCGCCACCATTTCGAGGATGGTGGGAACCGGTACAGTATCCGGATCAACGCCAATTGCTCCGTTATAGGTTTTGACGCCGGCAGAAAAAGCAGTAGCCGCAGCAGCAGAGTCGGTCACTTTATGACTCGTAGGTATGGTCTGTTGCAGGCCGATGTGTTTAAAGCGGGTAAAGTTGCTGGTTTTTGTGTTGTATAAGAAACTGGTGGATATTTGAGCCAGCCCCATGCCATCGCCAATCAGTAGAATAATGTTGAAAGGTTTTTCAGATTTAGGGGCGCCGCTTCCAAGGCGTGGGCTTGGGCTACAAGAGTCTGTAAGAAACAGAAGAGCTAATAGTACGGGCAGATAGGTCTTGCTCATTTGATCGCGTTTTATTACAAGAATATACAAAACTAGTTTCGGAAACTCCAGCATTACGACCATCAGTTTTTGAACCATCTCCCTAAATATCACCGTAAAATTGTCCTGGGAATGAACATGGAATGGCAATCATTGTTGTGTCTGTTGGCTCAATGCGGTTGCAGCACCATGCGGCCTTCTATCAATAAAATTGCTGTTTTTTTAGTAAATTGCTAGTAAACATTTAATACGGCTTATCATGACTAAACTCTTTTTAACCTCAATTATTTTCCTTATTGGATCAACGGCCAGTCTCAATTCAGGAGTAGCCGGCAAATGGAAAACAACGATCGATACGGACAACGGACCTTTCAGTTTTACAGTAGATTACAAAGTTGATGGAGAAGCGCTTTCCGGCACTTTTTCCAGCGAGTTTGGAGATCTGGACTTCAGTGGGGGTAAGATTACCGGCAATGAGTTTGAATACACTTATTACATGGCCGAGTATAAAATGAATCACAAAGGTAAGCTGGAGGGCGATAAGATTGTCGTAACTTGGATTGGCGAGGGCCTTGGAGAAGGTAAGTTTACCCTTACCCGGGTAGATCAGTAATCGACTGCCTACTGCAAAACCACCTGAATACTTTGAGTTTCTTCGTTTTCTCTGATGACTACCGTGTATAGTCCCGGGGCATACTTTTCTTTCATGTTAATGCGGATGCTTTCCTGATCAACGGCGATGTTCTCCATCTGTCCGGAACCGTTAGTAATATAAACCTCCGGCTTATTCGCCAAGTTGAAGCCCTCAATGGTAATTCGCTCGGTAGTAGGGTTTGGGAATACAGTCACCTTCGGTGCATCTGTCAGCAAACTGGGGAATTGATTTTTCCAGTCCAGTGCGGAGCCAACTTCCTCACCACCACGGAGATCCAGGTTGCCGGGAATGTCTTTATAATTTGCCACATTGTATTTTTCCGTACCGTTTGCGCATTGGATGGCTGCAGCATCGCTTACTTCAGCGGAATTACATTTTAGCATACCTCCCTCGTCTACGCCATTGATTGATGTATTGTTGGTTAATTTAATGTGATCGGCTACGATCTCAGCTCGCCCGGAAACATTGAATTGTTGTTGGTTGGAAAGGTGTAGTGTTTTTTCCACGGTAAATCGACCTCCTTGAAGATGAATGCTCCATTCGCTGTTACCAAGGAAGGAACCGGCGACCGTGATATCGGACTCAATAATGTAAATATCTTTGGCCGACTTAAGTTGAAAATCTCCCCCGATGAGCCACTCCGCATGGCGCAAGAAAACTTCCGTATTGCCGAGAATGCTTACGTTTTCTTGCACATTGGCAAAACCGCCCTCGATGATCAATTCTGCATTTCCCCGGTGCTTCAGCGAACCTCCATTCAACTGACCGTGTACTAGGATGGAGCAGATGCCGCCGAAATACAATTCTCCATTAGAACAGTCCAACATTCCGTTAATTTCCACGATTCCTCCGCTGGTATGGGTTTTGAAGGACGAACATGATACCACACTTTCCTCATCGATCTTCAATGCACTTAGCCCTCTCAATTCACATTTCCCATTCACGGTCAACGCCCCCTTCTCTTCCAGGACGACGATGATATTGTTCAGTGTCAAATCTTCCTCGACAGTTACCTCATGACGGATGGCAATTTCATCTCCTGCGGTGGGAATGGCTTTCGTATTCCACGTATTGGCATCGTTCCATGATCCGTTTTGAACCGTTTGAACGACGGCAGCCTGCATAAAGAAAGAGATGGAGAAGAAGAAAGTGAGTAGTACAAAGTTTTTCATGACAACTGAATTTGAGCATTGCTGAATCGATGGTGTAAAAATAGCCTCAATTGTTCCAGTCTGCCGGTTGTTTCGATTTTTGGGTTTACTTTTCCATTTTTTGGAATGGAAGTTGGCTTTTTTGGAATTCGTTATTTTGCTAAACGAACAACTTCATGGAAAAAAAGCTATTTTTGAATAGCGTCAAGCAGAAAAACGAATTAACCAACTTGAATTTTTACATCATGGCCAGGGCTCATTCACAACCCCATCAATTTGCCGCAACCCTATTTTTGTTCATTTGCTCACTGGCAATTCCGGTCACTTTAACTGCTCAATTGAAAGCCGGAACCGCCAAGGTGGAAATTACCGGCCCCAAGGGAAGCACCATGTATGGATATGGTGCGAGAGGGACCAATGTGTCGACCGGCGTCCATGATTCATTATACGCAAGAGTTCTAGCGTTATCCGACGGGCGAATAAAACTGGCGATCGTCACCCTCGACCTGGGTGCATTCTATGCCCGTAATACGGCACGGGTACTGGCTGCATTACCGGAAGGAACCAACCTGGACAACCTGTTATTGATTGCTTCCCATTCGCATTCGACTCCAACGAATTACGATAACTTTCCAAGTGAGGGGGATCCTTGGATCAAACACGTGGAAAAAAAGATTGCCGATGCCATTGTTGCAGCGTTGGATAATCTGCAACCGGCACGGATCGGTGCCGGTAAGGGAGAGGTTCGGGAAGGGTTCAATCGCAGGGTCGTAAAAGCTAATGGAGAAGTGTTTATGATGTGGAGAAATGAAGAGCGCCTACCGACGGCTCCGCTTGACTACGAATTAGGAGTAATCAGCGTTCAGGGAGAACAAGGGCCGATTGCAACGTTGGTCAACTTCGCATGTCATCCGGTAGTCCTGGGGCCCGATAATTTACAATACTCGGCCGATTATCCAGGTGCCTTGGCCAACCACGTTCGGGAAAACATCGGCGGGCAGATTATGTTTCTGCCGGGAGCCCAGGGGGATATTAACCCTTTCGAAGACAAGCAACCCATTGATCAGGGGGCATTCGAGCAAGTCGAGCGCCTCGGGACCGTTATTGGAGAGGAGGTTGTCAGAGTGGCAGAACGGATTACCGACTTTGATGACCAGCCGGAGATTTTTACCCGCAAAGAGCACATACCTTTGGCGGATCGCAAAGACATCAACCGGGAGAAAGTTGCATTTCAAGCCGAAGTCAATTCCGTTCTGGTCGGCAAAGAGATCGCCATCGCTACCTTTCCCGGTGAATTTTTTGTGGAACATGGACTTTCACTGAAGTCCAGGAGTCCCATTAAGCATACTTTTTTTGTGGGTTACACGAACGATGCATTGGCTTATTTTCCCACCATTCAAGCCACCACTGAGGGAGGTTACGGTGCTGCAGCAAGGACACAGGTAGAAGTTGGAGCCGGAGAAAGATTGGTGAATCGAGCGCTGATCAACCTACTGTATATGGCGGGTAAGATTTCACCATGATTCAACCTTCATAGCTATGAAACCTCTATTCACTCTTTTGTTCGGTTTCCTTATTGGACTACAAGTTCAGGCACAAAACAAAATGTATGCGGGAGTAGCAAAAGCAAAGATCACGAATGACACCTCTCTGGTGATGGTCAATGGACGAATGTCGGAAGGGGTCAAAGAAGATATTTACGCCCGCGTACTGACTCTTTTCGATGGCGTTCAACGCTTGATCTTCATTACCTACGATTTGAATTGCCTCGATGTTGGTACGGCCGTTTTGCGCCATCGATTGAAAACAGAATTGGGAATCGACCAAAAATACGTGATCCCGCTGGCCACCCACAATCACAGTGCGCCGATCCAGATTAACCGCAACAACTTCAAATACGGAAAATGGTTAGGCGATACGATGTTTGATTTGGTTCGGAAAGCGATCGCTGATGAGCAGGAGGGGGTGACCTTGAAGTTTGGTTCCGGGATGGGGTACTTTCTGATGAGTGTAGGCAATGCTCCGGTTGATTATGAGATTCAATTATTGGCGGTCATGAAAGATGAAAAACCCCTGGCCTTATTGTTTAATCACGGAACACACCCCATGCAGGCTGCCTACAATAAAGTGGAGGCGGGACATCCTGGTTATGCCATGGATGAGATTGAAGCGCGCTTTCCCGGTGTACAAGCGATGTATTCGGATGCGGCCGGCGGCAACCAATTCGTAGATCGTTCTGCCGAATATCGGAATGAAATGATGGCAGCGATGAAAATAAGTCTGGACTCCTTGGAGAATCTTATGGAGAAGCGGGCGCGAAAGACCGGTATGGAATTAGCAGAAGCAGTGGTCGACATCTACAGAGATAACCTGAACTACAATGTGACCGGGCCTCTTTCCAGCTCGATGGAGGTTTTGTCCTTGCCACTGGCTCCTCCCATTTCGAAAGCGGAAGCGATCAAGCTCAGTAAAGACTTTCCGCCAGACGTGGGTTTTGTGGAATATCCGCACGATCATCGGGGTACGAACTGGGTCCGGATGTTGCTGCGGTATTACGAGCAAAAGATTCCTTTTCCGACTCAAACTACCGATATGGTCTGTACGGATGATACTTATCTGATCCATAAAGAGGATCAGCAATTTTTGAAACGATACGACTACAGCCTTAATAAGCACTATCCCTGTGTTTACAATGAAGTTATTGTTGCTCAGATTGGTCCCATGCCCATTGTTGCAATGCAAGGGGAGATCTGCGCACCCATCGGCGCCCGGATCAAGGACCGCTTCCGCAGGGAAATGCCATTAATGCTGTTCGGCTACATGGGAGAACACAATTTATACATACCGACCCGGGAATTGGTTCGGCTGAATGCGTACCAGGCGCAGACTCTGCAAATCCAATACGCTTCACCGGTTGGATGGGCACCGGAAGTAGAAGACGAGATGGTGGAGGGGGTGATTAAATTGGTGGAAAAAAAGATCGAGGAGTAAGTTTTGCTTCGGTCTGGCACCTTGCAAAGATTGATCAGCTAGAACCGGCTTCAATTGCTAAATCGGCGTAACTTATAAGGACATTAGTACTACTAGTTAATCATTAATTCCTTCAATAATGTTCGTCCGATCGTTCCTTTTTCTTATTCTTTGCTTCCAGGTGAGTCATGCGCAATCCTGGTTTAACCCGGGCCAAAAGTGGGTTTACAAGATCAGTGGTTTTCCGGGCTATGATGGTTATGAGATATTGAGGGTTGATGGAGATACTACAATTGCCGACCGTGCTTGTAAGGTCCTAGAAACCAGGTCGACCTGGACCTATCACGGAGATACGGCGACACAAAGGTCCTCGTATCGGCAGTACGTCTACGAAGAAGGTGAGCGGGTATTTTTCTATGTTGACGCCAATACCTTTTATAAGATTTATGATTTTACGAAGCAAGTGGGAGACACCTTGTCTACCTATTCCAGTTTTGTCTTCCCTCCGGATGAATCTGCCCGTATAATCTATCGAATTGACTCCGTTGGTACGCTCGTCATCGACCAGGAACGGTTGAAATACCAAATCGTGACACCAATTCAGGCCAGCCCTGGTCCGCCTTTGGGCAGCAGGTATTTGCTGGTCGAAAAACTGGGAATGGTCAAACGACTCGATGGTGATGAGGGGCCGACCGAGGGCGAGGCAGACGGCTATTTTATTTTACCCCGATACGACCTGTTTACGGGAGTGCTGGACGTAACGGAATATCGATTTCAATGCTACGTTGATGGCACAACTACTTTCAGCCCTGAGGGCGGAAGTTGTGACCCGGAAATTGTGTCGGCTGTTTCAACGGCATCCTCACCCTTTGGGGCCACGATCGTTTTCCCCAATCCGGCAACCGAACGGATTGAACTGCGGGGGAATTGGCTGACTCCATCCCACAAACTATTCGTTCGCAACATGACGGGACAGCCATGGCTGCAATGGGAGAATCCCAATGAGCAACTCTCCATCGATCATCTTCCTGCTGGAACCTATTTGCTAGTCCTGCAAGGTGATGAAGGTCTGAGAGTTATCTCTCAGTTCATAAAGTATTAGCAACAAAAAAAATCTAGCGCGAGGAGGTAAATTGGAATTTTTGATCGAGCGGGGGTAAAAAAGCGGGGTTTGGAGGAGGGTAGCACCGCTCAATGCGGTGGATGTTCAATACTACTCTTTGATCGCCTGGATGATCATGCTTAGCGAAGAGCACATGACAATCAACAATCCAGAAGCAATCAAAAAAGGACTGGCAAAGATAGCTCTAAAAACATTCAAGATTTTCATAGTTCCTGTTTTTATTTGGATACTAAACGATGCCAAGTATGCAGAAAGTACAGGAAAAGAGATTTTTCCTTTTTTTTGACATTTAATTAATTGATTTTCAAATACTTATTTTGGAAGTTAAAAATATTAACATAAAATAGGTGAACCGGGTCAGGCATTCCCGACCCGGTATTGACACCATCAACTATCTCGCAATAGCGACTGGCAGCGTTTCTAGCCTGCCTTTATTGCCTTTGACTAACAAGTAATACATGCCGTTTGGTAGATCGGCTACCTGCATTTCCAGGTCCTGCTTTCCGGGAGTAGACAACTGAACGCTCCGTAGAGTGTTGCCGGTCAGGTTGACCAAGCGCAACTCAAATTGCTCGTTATCGGGAAGATCGAGCTTCAAATTAATGCGGTCTATTGCTGGATTCGGGAATACACTTTGCATTATTTTGAAGGGGTTGCTGCTGACAATAACCTCCTCTGTTCCATAATCTGGAACCGCTCTAAGGTTACTGCCGGAGCCAGTGCCAATGTATAAGTCATCAATCGCCATATCGCTTTTGTTGCCATTGCCGGTGGTCCCGACGATGCGCAAGCGTATACTTTGACTGGCATAGGCGCTTAGCTCGATACTGGCTTGATGCCAGGTATTGCCTTGATCACCGTCTTGGCGCCAAATGGAGGGCAACCAGGTTGTGCCTCCATCCGTGCTGATTTGTACTTCCAGGGATCCCATATCAGCACCCCCGAACATGTGGTATTGGAATTCGAATACCGGATTGACTACATTACTTAAGTTGAGACACTTCTTAGTGGTAAGTACCGCTGTCTTGCTTGGGTTTCTCCATCCGGAGGATTCTACAAAGCGATAGTAATTTCCTTCGGCAGCCACGGTAGGGCCGGTGCCGTTGGTGGGGGTGGTTCCAGCTCGCTTTTTCCAATTGAGGTCATCATCGCTGTTTTGTCGGAACAATCCCACGCCCCCTTCCAGCCCCAGAAAGTAAGGCCAGTTACTTTTAGTGCCATTGCACGGATAAGTGGTGCTAAGGAAAATGTTTGAACTGGCGCTGCATCCGGTGGCGTCAACTACCGTAACACTGTAATTGCCACTTGCCACTCCGGTTACATTCGCCGTCGTATTTCCGTTCGACCAGGTATAAGCGTAGGGAGGGATCCCTCCCGTTGCTACTACTTGAAGATCACCGGCGGCTGCCGTATTTCCGGACTGTGGTGTGGCAGTCAAGGCAATGGAAACCGGCGTGGCTGGTCCGGCAATAGTGAAGGTTTCAACATCCGTACAGCTGTTGGCGTCTTCGACGGTCACGCTGTAAGTACCGGGCAATAGGCCGGTAATCTGTCCAACATTTAGGTCACCGGTTGACCAGGTAATGGTGTATGGCAGAGTTCCCATTTGATTGAAGGACAGGGTGGCTGTTCCATCGGCCAAACCATAACAACTTTCATCGGTTAGTGCCACAATAGCATCTAAAGCAGTAGCACAACTGGCAGATTCGGCAATCACGATGTCGTCGATGGCAATATCTCCCAAGTTGGAGGTTGTAAACTGGACACCAAAGCGTAGGATAGCGGTAGCTTCACTGGTGAGGCTGGAGAGATCTACGGTTTGGGTATTCCAGGCGTTACCCTGATCGCCGCTGATATTGAACAGGTTGACGGATTGGGTGACCCAATTGTAGCCTCCATCAGTGCTCACCTGCAAAAACAAGCTTCCACAACCTGTTCCAGACATGTGATATTTGAAGGTCATCTCCGGTGCATTCAATCCGCGAAAATCAAAGCACGGACTTTCTAGAATGGCGACGGGATAAAAAGCAGTAGGAGAAGGGACCATGTCTGCATCCGCATAAACATATTGATTGCCTTCGATCGCTGCGGCCGGACCGGTACCCGATGTTGGCGTAGCGCCGGAATGAATCTGAAAATCTCCTCCGATCACATAGGCATAAAACGGACTGTTGTTCCAATCTTCCATACCATTTTCAAAACCTATGGAGTAAGGAAATTGATCGACTGGTTGTGAACAACCGGGAGCACCGCTGCAGGCAACAAAGGATCGATCGTTCTGGGCGCTGTAATACATCCTGGCCATCTGCTGCGGTGAAAAATGGTCGCGACAGCTACCGCTGGCGTACGACATGAAATTGGTCGTATTTGGCTGGTAGTTATCCCCCTGCGGGTCTACTACCGTGATGGGAGCGGCGTAAGTACATCCACTCATATATCCGGCCTGATTTAGCCTCGGATCAGCCGGCGTATCACAGATTTCGTCACCTGCGGTTGTACAGTTGCTGCCATCGACATATTCCGGTGTCGCACCATTCGGACCATGTGTCGGATAGAGAGAAAAGTACTGACCTAATAAGTGTAACATAACCGAGGAACTGGAATAACCAAAGCAACCCGTGCTGTAGATGATCCTCTCTCCCTGTCCGGGATAAGAGGAAGATCCGCAATAATACGGACCGTTGATCCCAAGCTTTAAGTCATCGACAAAATAGATGTTCAGTTTGCCGGCGACATCATGATTGTCCAAAATGGATTCATTGGAGGTAAATAGGCTGTATACATTACTATCGTCGATCACGTTTGCTGAACCACAGGAATACAACTGTATATTGGCTGCTTGCAACCCGGCGTTTACCTCGGATAGCAGCGTGGACAAAGCGAGGAAGTCGATCGCCTGGTAGTAAGGACCGTTGGCTGCGACGTGTATCTGGACCGGAATCCACAAAGTCGATAGGTTGCTGCTGCGTAGGGAAATACCAGCACTGCGCTTGTTTTCAAAAAGGTGTGCGTTTCTTTGGCTGAATTGAATTCTTTCTAAGCGGTTTTGAGCCATGAATGCTGCGGCCCTTTCGTCGACCTCCGTTGCGGAAATCAAGTGGGACTGGGCAAAGTTGCTTTCTGCTGCCCCGAGGATTAATAAAAATGTTAATAGTCTAACAAACAACTTCATAAGAGTTTGGATTTATGTTCTGAGTATTAATAAATTGGAAAAGACCCCGAAATGTACGCCCGGATCGGGTAGTTATTTGGAGAGATATATAAGTGAGAGAAGTTCTTTCATAAGTGGGAGAAAAGTATATTTTTGCGCCATAATTAAACCAACCAATGAATAAGTATACGGCAGAGCTGATCGGCACCTTCGGCCTGGTATTTTGCGGCACCGGAGCTATTGTCATCAATGAAGTGTCCGGGGGTGCTGTGGGCCATCTGGGAATTGCCATCACCTTCGGACTAATCGTTACGACCATGATTTATTCCATCGGAGATGTCTCGGGAGCCCACATTAATCCTGCAGTTACCGTTGCCTTTGCCGTGGCCGGTAAGTTACCGGTGAAAGAAATTTTGCCATACGCTATTGCGCAATTTGCGGGAGCTGTTCTGGCTAGTGGTGCTTTGCGGCTCCTTTTTCCCGAAGCCAAGACCTTGGGGGAAACCCTCCCGGCGGGAACTGCTGTTCAGTCCTTTCTGCTCGAAGTCATTCTGACGTTTTTCTTAATGTTTGTCATCATCAATGTCGTTACCGGACCAAAAGAAAATGGAGCCCTGGCGGGTATTGCCATCGGGATGACGGTTTTGCTGGAGGCCCTGTTTGCCGGCCCCATCTGCGGGGCATCCATGAATCCTGCCCGTTCGCTCGGACCGGCTTTGGTCAATGGAACCTGGCAGCATCTTTGGATTTATGTCTTGGCCCCGGTGACGGGCGCCGTAGTGAGTATCGGTGCGTGGAGAATGATCCGAATTCCGGTATCAGAATCCAAAGCCTAACGAACCAAGAGTTTGACTTTTAGGTCGTGGTCATTTGTCCGTGCATCGAATGGTAGACCTATTATTTTTTTGTTAAACAAATTACAATCCCAAAAAAGGAAGGAATTCTACCAAAAAACGAAAACACCACTTTCTGCCAGGTGATTTCTCCTACTTTTGTAACTGTAAGCAAGGATGATCATAAAAGGACACTAGAACAACACAAAAAATCTAAAAATTGAAAAGTCCTAGATCATGAAAAATTTTCCAGCAATTCTTTTGACTCTTTTGTTCGCCGCATTTTCTTCTCAGCTCTTCGCCCAGGACAACAATACGGGTTCTCATAATCTGGCGATCAGTATCCCCGAAGTCGCATTGGTGGATATTGAGCCGGCTAATACAACCATTAGTTTGGCGCCCAATGCACCGACCGAAGCGGGAAATTTTTTGGACTTTTCAAATGCAAGAGACAACAGTCTTTGGTTAAACTACTCCTCCGTTGTCGGCTCTAAATCAGATCCCTCCCGGAAAGTGAGTGTGGCCATTACCAATGGGGAGGTGCCCGGCGGCTTGGAATTGTACGTTGCAGCTGCCAAGGCCGCTACCGGTAAGGGTAAATTGGGTAGTCCGGTAGGTAGGGTCAATTTGAATACAACTGCCACTGAATTGATTTCAGGGATTGGTAGTTGTTATACCGACAACGGAGAGAATTTTGGACATCAGTTGACCTACGATTTGCAATTGGCCAATGATGAAAATGCGGTAGCCAGTATCGATTTCGATGAATCCACTACACTGACCATCACTTATACTTTGACGGATAACTAAGAAAGTGGACAAATGGGGTTAATATAGGTTTGAATTTTGAAATGGGTTCCTGTTGCGGGACCTGTTTTTTTGTTATAGGGATATTGGTTCGAAAGTTAGAAAGTTAGAAAGTTAGAAGGTTGGAAGTTGGGGACGGTATGGAGTCAGGGGGTGTCATAACTGGCTGTCTTGATGAGCTTTTTGAGAAGATTGCCCGGCCCTTCGGGAAACCATCCCTTGATGAGCCATTTCGGAGCGTTGGTGACGGGGGTGAAGGCGGCTTCGATCTCTACGTAGGTCTCCTTTCCAAGTTCTTTAAAAGTGTATTTTGTATCGTTGTATTCCATCCTTTTGACGCCTTGTCTTGCGTAGGCGGTTGGCCGGGCGGTACCTTTAATGACGGTGGCTTTTTGATCGGCGGATTCCGTCAATTGAAAAAGGGTTACGCAGTCGGAATCGGGCAGGGGCCAGGGAGTGTCGATGGCGTAGTAGACCAGCCATTCGTTTGGACTGGCCCGACTCAGTTCTCTGCACACTTCAGTATATTGCATAAAGTTTTTGTGATTAACGGTATTTCGAAAGGTGGCCACCAATTTGCTGCGAGCAATACCGGTGGTGGTAAAACATCGGTATTTTAGAACTTGAACGTCTTTTCCGCTTTCATTGTCCCGGGTCGTGAATTGACTCCAAACGGTGATTGTTCCGTCTTTGGTGGTTTCTTTTTTCCAATCTTGACTTTGGCAGAAGAGGCACGCGTTAAGCGATGTCCATAAGAGTAGTGAAATGATCACCTTTAATTGCATAGGAATACGAAATTTAAAATGACTATGCATTGCATAAGGAATTTGTTTCCTTTTTGTTTTCTCGATTGTGTTAATATCGGCTTGTTGTTTTAGATTTTTCCCCTAACTTCAGAAAAAAACTCCTACATCTTTATTGCGTTTTTGAAAAATATAGTGATGAGAAATTCTAACCTCCTTTTGGTGTTTTTGGCAATGGTTTCGAGTTGCCAATCTACGGTCAAAGAACCAAGGCTTTTTCGCAGTGTGAGCGGCGTTTACCCCCACCTCGCCTTTTATAATGAAGGAAATGAATGTGGAACCGGAGCGGTAGTGCCGTGGGCGGGCAGCCTATGGGCGGTGACCTACAGTCCGCACGAACCGGAGGGTTCATCGGATAAGCTCTATGAAATTACCGCTGATCTGGAGCTAATCGTCCGTGAGGAAAGTATTGGTGGGACACCTGCTAACCGGATGATCCACCCGGAAAGCAATCAACTCTTCATCGGGCCACATGCCATCGATGGGCAGGGAATTGTTCGGACCATTCCCTACAGCGAGATGGTGGGTCGGCATACGGGGAATGCCCGTCATCTTTCCCATCCCAAGCAAAAGGTCTATTACGCTACGATGGAAGAGGGCTTTTATGAAGTGAATGTGGAAAATTTGCGGCCGAAGGTGATTTACGAGGACAACCACTCCAATGAACGACGGGAGGATCGCGACCCCAGCGGACGAGATTCAGCTTATGCTATTTTGCCCGGCGCCCACGGCAAGGGCTTGTATTCGGGGCAGGGGGTTTTGGTGTACTCCCACAATGGGGAATCCGGACCCGAAGCATTGAAACAATTTGATATCGAGTCGGGCGTATTGGCAGAATGGGATGGAGAAGACTGGCTGGTCGTACGACGCAATCAATTTGTTGAAGTGACCGGACCGGGTGGTATTTACGGGAATGCCAATCCGGCAACGGATCCCATTTGGGCGACCGGCTGGGATCATAAATCGGTACTGCTTGGCGTACGCAGTCCCCAGAAATGGAGTTTTTTCCGATTGCCTAAAGCCAGTCATAGTTACGATGGAGCCCACGGCTGGAATACGGAGTGGCCAAGGATTCGGAATGTCGGCAGTCCGGAAGAACCCGATTATCTCATGACGATGCACGGAATGTTTTGGCGTTTCCCACAGACCTTTTCCGTTGAACGTACACGGGGCATCCGTCCGCGTTCTGCCTATTTGAAGGTGATCGGTGACTATGCTCGTTGGAAAGACCAATTGGTATTCGGGTGCGATGATTCCGCCAAGAGGGAGTTTTTGAATAAGCGGCGCCAAAAAGGGGGTATCGAGGGGCCAGGCCAATCCAATTCAAATCTTTGGTTTACGGACATGGATACCCCGGATAATTTGGGCCCGAACACGGCTTCCGGAGCTGTGTGGCTGAATGAACGGATTGCGGTCAATACTTCTTCGGAGCCTTTTCTTTTTGCGGGTTGGACCCGCCGGATTGCTTGGTTGCGTAATGCGGGCGATGGGGATGTAACCTTTACCTTT
>JANQRV010000214.1 GCA_028284395.1 Saprospiraceae bacterium | reverse complement strand
GTTCTGCATCGAAGCCGGCAACTCCCCAGGCAGCCCTTAGTCGCTCATCGGTCAAACGCAATGCTTCGGGAAAGACCTGGCCAAAATAGTGCATCAAGTTATTGCGTTCACTTTCTAAACTCGGCTTTTCCAGATATATCTCCCCGGTACGCCACCAACGTTCCAACAAAGCGATCATTTCCGCTCGGATGCCGGCCCGTTCGGTCGTCGACCAAACGGGGTTTTCCCGCTTCACCAGAAGCATGTACAGCTCCCGGTGGATCTCCAAGGTAGTGACGCGCTTGGCTTCTGTCGGGTGGGCTGTTAATACGGGCATCACATTGATCTTAGGCAGCAGATCCACCATGTCTTTAGGGTCAATCCCGGCTTCTCGCCAAACCCGTAGGGTTTCCGCCCAAGAGCCCCGAATCGCATCGAGTCCAAGATGGGTCTCCGTCTTACGCCGAAACTGGGTAGCGGTGTTTTCCTCCACTAGATTGAGCAACTCAAAAGACATGCCCAGGGCCTGCGCCAGCCGTTCATCCGAAAGATTCCAAGATGGCGCCGAGACCGTCTCATTGATCCAAGGAAGCACATCGGCCAGATCCTGCTCGCCGAGGGAGGTTAACATCTCCTTAAAGGCAGACATAACAAACAGCAAATCTTGCTTGATCTTCTGAAAGCCCTCTTGTTCAAGGGTGGTTTTGGTGATCATTTTTCTGTATTGAATAGGTGTAGAATGTTGGTTTTGACTATTCCGACAAGATCTTCTTGATCGCACTTAACAATTGTTGCATCTTAAATGGCTTCACCAAATAGTCGTCGGCTCCCGCCAGGTTCCCTTTTTCGATGTCGCGCTTTTGCGAACTGGACGTCAAAAATACAAAAGGTATCTTGACGGTGGTAGGATTGTCGCGCAAGGCCTTCAAAACTTGAAAGCCATTTTTCCTAGGCATGAGAATATCGCACAAAATCAGGTCCGGTTGCTCGTCAAATGCTTTGGAAATACCAACTTCACCATTTTCCGCAATCAACACTTCGTACTCAAAGATGGTCAGCATTTCTGTTACGTTCTCGCGGATCTCTTCATTGTCTTCAATCACAAGAATTTTTTTTCTCATTTAACGGTGGAATTTCTTTTTAAATTGAAAGCAGTAAAAATCACACATAATTGATTATCAATTAAATACACTAACCTTGATCCATCCTAAAGCTATTCCATGGGGGGTTCTAATATGGTGATCAATGTCAAATTCGCCCATGAGTTTTATCACCGTGCGCCCAGTGACAATGATCTTGCTGCGCAATGACGATCGTCATTACCGCGAACCCCGACAACATGGATATTTAGGACATTGATAATCACAAAATTCTCAGAACATGATCAATTATCGCATTCAAGAGTTGCAGGGTAAACGTCACCTCGAAGTTGATGATCAACTTAGTGCTCAACTTACAACGATCATGGGATCTTGTGACCTGATCAGAGTCTATTCGAACGGCGGTGACCTGCAAAAGATCGATCGACACATTCGTCGGATTCAGCGATCCGTTCAAAATTTGAGTTGTTTGTTGGAAGACTTTCCGGCTTGCGAAAATACCGGAACGGAAAAGGTTTGTAGCAAGAAAGGATTTTCTATTATTTGAATTCCATTTTTCAAAGCCATATATTTAAGGGTGAATCAATCGCCCAACATTTAAGCACTTTTGTTCGATCCTTTATTGACTTTATTTGCATATTTCCGAACATCATGATGAAGCTTAAATCATTGGCATTGATACACTTCCTAATGTTGACTCATGCATCGACTTTCAGTCAAACCATTACCGCAGAAGCAATCCTATACCAGGCCCTGGAACAGCACCGGCAGCTCGATGGATTCTCCTGCCAATTGAGTTTTACCCTGGGAGGGGACGACCCCAATAATCTTTTTGCCCAGGAAGGTACCTTTGATTTTCAACGGTTACCGAAAGATACCGTTTACGGGGGCCGGTTTAAGTTGATGACCGATGACTATGCCTTTGTTTATGATTCCAGCTTTCTGTATGAGATCAATCACAGGAGAAAACGTGTCGACCTAGTTCGAAAATCCCACATCTGGGACAACGGAACGCCCATGATCAGTTTAGCCCTGCCCGATGAACACTTCACGGGAGAAATCAAGCCATTTATCCGGGAACACGAATTTACGCTCACGATTGCCGAAGATCGACCTGAACAGTGGGTGATCGATCTTGCTTTTACCGAGCTGGATCAGGAGCAAGATCTCGAGGAATTCAATCAGTATTTCACCATCGATAAGAAAACACGCTTTATCGTCCGAAACCAGAGAAGGATAAAATCCAACGGAAATGTTCAGACTCAAACCTGGAACCTGGAAAACGTAACCATCAACCCTTCAAATGCGAATGATGTCTTCCGGTCCATTGATTTACCTCTAAATTACCGGATCAATTACTTTCCACGAACCGTTGCTGCTGCCCCGGACAAAGCTTCCTATTACATCGACGCCGGTATCCCCATGATACCGTTTGCATTTCCGGATATGAATGGAGATACCATTGCATTGGAAGACTTGAAGGACCAAGTGCTCTTGCTCGACTTCTGGGAATATTCTTGCGGAGGATGTTTGGCTGCCATTCCAAAATTGCAACGACTAGATGAAAAATATCGCGACAAAGGCTTATTAGTAATGGGCATTTTTAGTGAAAGGCCCAAAATCATTGAACGAATCATCCAAAAACGCGGTATCAGCTATCCGAATCTTCAATGTGATCAGGCATTCATTAAAACCTGTAAGATCAAAGCCTGGCCGACGGTCTTCCTGGTAAAGAATGGCGAAATTGTTTTTTCCGGTTCGGGTAATGATCCGAAATTGGAAGAAATAATTTTGGCAAATCTGTAGTTAAGGGGCCAAGCACCTGTCCATTTTCGAACAACCGCCGTTCAAAGTCGAACAAATCATGAAGCAATTGCCGGCAACTTCTAATTACAAATCCTTGGTATAAAACACCTTACATCTTTTGGAACAAGCCTTGTATTAAAAGTGGTACATCTGTAATCAAAGTATCGGTTATGCTGAAGAGTTACATCACTATCGCCTTGCGCAACATCATGCGCTACAAGGTATTCTCATTGATCAACATCATAAGCCTGTCCATCGGGATTGCCTTTGCCCTGTTCATTAGCCTGTGGGTAAAAGACGAATTTCGTTTCAACCAATTCCACGAAAACCTTTCGGACTTATACTATGTCCATACCAATGTCAATTGGGGCTCCTTGCAAACTTGGACCAATACACCGGGGCCCTTGGCCGATCGATTAAGGTCGGATTTCCCCGAAGTACATTCGGTTGTTCGATTGGCCTCGGACGAAGAAATGCTACTGCAAGTAGATCAAAAAAACAGAAAATCGAAAGGACTATTCGTCGATCCCGAGTTCCTGTCCATGTTTAGTTTTGAACTGTTGGAAGGGGATGCACAAACGGCCTTGAATGATCCGAATTCGATCGTCCTCACGCAAAAATTAGCTGCTCAACTCTTTGGGCACCAGGATCCAATCGGCCAATACGTGTCGATGAAAACCTTTGAAGCCGAACTGGTTTTTACCGTACGCGGCATTGTCAAGGACGTACCCTTTCACTCCGAGATTCAGTTCAATTGGCTGGCTCCCTGGGACGCCTGGGCAGCCGGCAAAGATTGGGTAAAGACCTGGGGAAATGTTGCATTTCGTACGTACGTACAAATGATGCCGGATGCCTCTTTCGAAGTCCTCGATCAGAAGTTGCGGGGAATGGAAAAGGCCGAGGAACACGGTTTGGAATTCTTTCTGCAACCGCTTTCCGAGACCTACCTATATTCAAAATTCACCGCTGGCAAACAAGATGGGGGAAGAATAGAATACGTCCGCCTTTTTTCGGCCATTGCAACCTTTCTCTTAGTGATGGCCTGCATCAATTTCATGAATTTGGCCACGGCCAGGTCGAGTCGTCGCGCCAAGGAAATTGGCATTAGAAAAACCGTTGGTGCCTCACGCCCGGCTTTGACCTTCCAGTTCATGGGAGAAGCCATTCTGTTGTCGGCCATTTCCACTGGTTTGGGACTGGTCATGGTCCAATTCAGCCTGGATTGGTTCAATCACCTCTTTGCGAAGGAAATTGCCATTAACTTCTCCGACCCCGGGCTATTGGTCGCCATCTTTGCTTTGATTATTGTTTCCGGGCTGTTGGCCGGTAGCTATCCCGCCTTCTTACTCTCTTCATTCAAACCGGTCAATACTTTGAAAGGAGATCAAATTCAGTTAGCGGATCGTTCCGCCATACTTCGAAAAGGGCTCGTGGTTTTCCAATTTTGTCTCTCCATTTTCATCATCATTGCCACCGTCGTCATCCACCTGCAGGTCCATTACATCAAAAACAAGAATCTGGGCATTGATCGGGAGGATCTTTTTTATACTCAAATGGAGGGAGAACTTTATTCCAATCAAAGCACCTATCATCAGGCATTGCTGGAGTCGCCGGCCATCAAATCGGTCACTTTTACACAGTCCAATCCCATGAATATGGGTGGTTCGAGCGGAGATTTGAGTTGGCCGGGGAAAGCTGCCGATGAGACCGTTTTGGTAGCACCAATGACTGTATCCGAAGGATTCACAAAGACCTTCGGTGTCGAAATGAAGGAAGGTCGGGATTTCTCCGCCGCTATCCCCGGCGATACCAGCAACTACATCGTCAACGAAACCCTGGTCAAAGCCATTGGTCTTGAAGATCCGGTGGGAAGTCCGATCGAATTTTGGATGGGCAAAGGCCAGATAATCGGTGTCGTAAGCGATTATCACCTTCAATCGCTTCACATCCCGATCCGTCCCATGATCCTGACCTATTTCCCCCTCAATACCTCCATGGTATGGATCAAGCCCTTTCCCGGCAAAGTGGAGGACGCCATCGCCCACGTAGAAGAAATTTCAGAAAAATTGAACCCCAGTTATCCTTTTGAATTTCACTTTGCCGACGAAGCTTTCGAACAACAGTATAAAAATGAAACACTGATCGGCAAATTGGCCAATGTATTTACCGTCTTGTCTTTAATCGTTTCTTGTTTGGGGTTACTCGGCCTGTCCATTTACGCAGCTGAACGCCGACGCAAAGAAATCGGGATTCGAAAAGTTCTGGGAGCTTCCGTTGCAAGCATTGTCACACTACTGTCGAGCGAATTTGTGAAATTGACTTTCGTAGCCATCTTGATCGCCACCCCACTTTCGTGGTACCTTGCGGAGCGTTGGTTGCAAAACTTTGCCTACAGCGTCGACATCCATTTTAATTTATTTGTACTTGCCGCTTTTTCCGTAGTTTTGATCACGTTATTTACCGTTAGCTTTCAAAGTATCAAGGCCGCTTTGTCCAATCCGGTAAATGCTCTGAAAGATGATTGATTAGGAGTCAAAAAGTGCTATGAATAGAAGAGATTTTTTTTTGAAGGCAGGCTTAGTCGGAGCTGTTGCCGGAACTGCCGGACTACAAAGTTGTCTGTCCTTACCCAAGCAGTACGGAGATAAAAACTTCTACATCAACCGCGGTTTTACGACCATTCCCAAGTTGAAAATATCCCTGGACCGGGTCATCAAAGAAACGGTTGGCCTGAGGCCCTTCAGAGAATCGGGACCGAGGATCGAAAAAGAACAACTCGGCAACAAAGTTCTGGTACACAACTATGGACACGGCGGAAGCGGCTGGTCCTTATCCTGGGGAACCGGTCATCAGGCAAGAACACTGGTAGACACTACGGGCACAAAGGAAGTTGCATTGCTTGGGTGTGGTACCGTTGGCATCGCCACCGCAACCCTGCTGCAGGAAAGTGGCTATCAAGTAACCATTTATACCAAAGATGTGCCTCCCAATGTGACCTCCAATCTGGCGACCGGCACGTGGTCGCCCTCCTCCCGGGTATGTGCCAGGGACAAGGCGACACCGGCATTTCGAAAGATGTGGGAAGAAGCTACCCGTTTCTCATTCCATCGAATGCAGATGATGCTGGGGATCGATGACATGGTGGTATGGGCCAATGAATACCGAGTGCTCCAATCAAAATCCGAGGACCGCCAGGGTGCCGCTTCGGAGGCCTTTCATACACCTGGCCTCATTCCGAATTGGAGGGAACTGAGTGCCAAAGATCACCCGTTCAAAATGGGGCACGTCCGAACCAGGAGTAATATGACGTTCAACATCCCCGCCTATCTACACTTCCATCTCAACAATTTTCTACTCCGGGGCGGGAAGCTTCAAATCAAAGAGATTAAAAGGCCGGAAGACATCGATGCCTTGCCCCAAAAAGTAGTTGTCAATTGCATGGGCCTGGGTGCTAAACACGTATTCAATGACGAAGAGCTATATCCAATCTCCGGGCAACTGGCCTGCTTAATCCCACAATCGGAAGTCACCTACAAACTCATGACCAGAGGAGCCTATTTCATCAGCAGAAAAGATGGCATCTATTTGGGAGGGACGGGTAAGGTCAATAGTTGGGACACAACACCCGATCGGCGAGAGACCGAAAAGTGGGTCGGAATATTGTCTGACGTTATGAAGGAAATGAAAGGATAGCGTATTCTAACTAAACCTTCCTACCCGCTGTTCCTTTAGAACAATGGAAAAATAAAATCTCTCATCTTGATCAAATTCTAATCTGATCTCTGACTTAATACAGCAGGTTCAAACCGGTGTGTATTGGTCAAAATTCCATTTTCTACAACTATTGCAACACAGATTGACAAAAAAAGTAAACTTCTTGTTTACCATTGCACTCTTTTTGTCACTTACCCTCGAGAAAATCAAGATGCGGAAATCACCCGATAAATATTTAGGCTTGAAAAAATTCGGTTTTTTTGGCAAAAACATCAAAAGCAGTCATTTTATTTTGCACTCAAATTAATCACAGAAATAAAATACGGCCAAAAACCACAACGAGTTAAGTACATAATTTTCTTCATCTACTAATCTGATTTCGCCATGCAACGCACTTCGATCATTGATTGGGAATCGCAAAGGATCTTTTCTCAAATTGCAGAACAAATTAACAAACCTCTATCTGAAATCGTCCGCCTCCACAAACACATGCTGACTCGGACAAAAGATATTGATCAGGAGACCCGGCACATATCCTCTATTATCTTGGAGAGTAGCGAACAAATTGAAGATTTGATTGAAGACATTTTACAAGTGGAAAAAAGCAAGCAGGTCGAGGTTCTTCTTCACGATAAGTTGAAATATCCCGGCCTGTACAAACTGGATCACCGGCATTCGAAGCCAGTGGAAGATTTACTGCACGGTGCAGACGCCACGGATGTCATCCGCATTTCAAAGGCAGATCTGGATTGGTTGATGCAGATTGAACGCACCATTTTACAACGCATTGACTTCGACGGATTAAATATCGCCTGGCTTTCCCAACAATGCGCTACCAGTCCAAGGCAGATTTTTCGAAAAATTGAAAAATATACCGGCCTCACCCCTAATAAATACATAGGGCAACTGAAGATGTACAAAGCCCAAGAGCTCCTGGAGAAAAAGAGGTATACCACCGTATGCGAAGTTGCAATGGCCGTAGGCATCAAGGATCCCTATTACTTTTCTAAGAAATATCAACAACAGTTCGGATATTCTCCGAAGAAGTATCTGTCCTAAGCCCCCACCCCAGTTGTCCGGTAGCATACCGGGAAATCCAATTAGTCAATAACATAACCATTTAAATTCAGTAATGAACTACCTGTTGCGCATATCAGAACATGATATGATTAGGTCCTCTATTACCTTAACTTTAGTGGATCTGATCGAAAGATCCATTACTCCCTTCGAAAAGCTGGATAAAAGCCGGTTTATGCAAGGGCAGGTGGCGAGTCCGGACGAATTTGAATCTGCGATCAATGGGTGGCGCCGATTGCTTTCTACTGACGAGAGTTCAAAGATAAAATGGTCTCGTTACCTCGAATATTCGAACTTGAGTGAGCAAGACCTGCACCAAATGCTCGCCCCCGCCAGATTCAGAGATCAAGATAAACTGCCGCAGTGGTCCGTAATCCTCGAACAAATACTGTCGAAACCGATGGAACCGGTCGCGACTCGTGCATCGGAGGAAAGTGACGAAGACCTCATCCCATTCGAAGAATTAACGCTTCCGCTGGTCGAGCTATTCTTTGAAGCATTGAGTAAAGAAATGTCATTCGATTGGGGGAAGTCACTGAGCTTCGTCGCCATAGATAAAATCAAAGAATATCTCAAAAGACGCTGTGCCAAGCTTTGGTCAGCCGTACTCTTCGACGAGTTCTGTGACTACCGGAAAGGCAGGAACCCAAACGGCAATCAACATTACCTGAATTTTATCAACGGTTTACTCAAAGATAATTTTCTTGGAATATTTGGCAATTATCCCGTACTGGCGCGACTTATTGCCACTGAAATGATGTATCAATTGAAGTTTCTAAGTGACTTTCTCTTGCGCTGGCATCGAGATAAAGAGGAAATTTTAAGCCATTTTCAACAAAGCGTTGACGACTCCATTACCGATCTTGAATTTACCCTATCCGACGCCCACAACGAAGGTCAGAGTGTCATTATCCTCACGTTATCCCATGGTTTCAAATTGGTATACAAACCTCGTTGCGTTAAAATCACAGCGGCTTACAATCAGTTCTGTAAATGGGTAAACACTTCTTTGTCTCCACAAATCAAAGTGGTCGACTTGATTGCCAAAGACAACTATGGCTGGATCGAATTTATCCCGCACCGGTCCTGTCAAAATGAAAGTGAGATTAGAGCATATTATGAAAGGGCTGGGATTCTGTTGGGAATAACCTATTTCTTAGAAAGTACCGATTATCATGCTGAAAACCTGATTGCCAATGGGGCGCATCCGGTATTGATCGATCACGAAACCATCATTCAACCTTATTTCGACCTTCGAAACAGCAGCAATAAATGCATCAATCAAGTAGAAGGTGTAGCGCTAGACTCCGTTTTGCGTAGCTTCTTGCTCCCTTTCAAGAATAGGGTATTAGACCTCAGAAACAACTGTGGTTTCGGAACCGTAAAGGAGAAAGATTTATTCATCATCGAAAAGGGGTACAAGAATACCAACACCGATCGAATGAAACAATCCACCAAATATGTAAAGTATTGTTTTTCAAAAAATTTACCCAAACTAAATGGGGAAGTTAAGCGAATGGGGAACTATCAGGAGGAATTGGTCGGCGGATTCAAAAAAGTACATCGCATGATACGGGAGAATCAGTCTCTGCTGTTGTCCGCATCCGGCCCGCTGCGGTTTTTCCAAAGCTTTCCGATTCGCCTCATTTTTAGATCCACTCATGTCTACACCAGTATTCTGGAAAGACTGCTTATACCGAAATATCTAAAAAATGCCAATTCCTACGGTCAATGTATAGAGCTATTGGCAAAAGCTTTTGTAGTCGATGGAAAGAAACCGATTTTCTGGGATCTGCTAAGGGAAGAACGGATTGGTCTGCTGAAACGGGATGTCCCTTGTTTTTCCTTCCAAAGCAATTCAAGGAAGATCTACTGGGATGGTCAGGATGGTTCAATCGGGAAGTTCCTAGGATTAGACTGCCTCACTTCCATCAAGAGAAAAATAAGCCGAGTCGACGAAGAGGATCTGAAGCAGCAAATTGCAATCATTCGGAAAGTCATAAAAATTCAACAATAAATACACACTCAATTTTACACCTATTCTCCTTAAGAAATCTTGGGTTTTCAACGTGTCTTTTACTTCCTATCGCCAATAAGAGACAAGCGTGAAAATCAAAGAGGAGTTTATAAATATTCAATCTTATTTTTTTAACATAAACCAATTATTATGAATCTTTCAAAACAGGAAGAAGTAGTTGCAAGACTAATTCACAAAGCTTGGAACGACCCTAAATTCAAGAGTGACTTTATTTCAAATCCTGTCTCGGCAATCGAGAAGGAAACCGGTCAAAAGGTAGAATTACCAACTGGTGTCAGCATTGTTGTAGAAGACCAAAGTGAACCCAACACTGTTTACCTCAACATTCCCGCTGCTGCCGATAGTGTCGAATTGACCGATGATCAATTGGAAGCCGTTGCCGGTGGTTCTTCCAGCTGCACCAAGCCCGGTCAATTGGGTGTATACTGCGACCCCAACACCGGAGGAGGAAAAGACCCCCTGTATCCAAAGAAGGACTGGAAAGAGATCATTCTTATACCAAAGAAGTTCTAAGTAACACAAAATCAACCACCAATTCAATTTATTCATCAATTAAAAGCCATTAAAATGGATCATAACAATAGTACAGCTACGGCCTACCAGGCCATCATCGATAAAGCTCATGAAGATGCCAATTTCAAAAGCGCTCTCATTGCAAACCCGGAGAAAGCTTTGACAGACTTTGGCGTGGAGGTAGAGAAAGCCAGCAATTTGAAGTTAAAAGTGACGGATCAATCCGATCCTTCTAAGATCTACATCAACATTCATCCTCCATTTACCGATAGTGTAGAACTTTCGGATGAAGAACTGGAGGCCATTGCCGGAGGTTGCTCCGTTGAAATAAAATCACTGGAGTTGACCGCAGGTTATAAATCTACGCTTCAGCCAATGGCGTTTCCCAAATATGAATACAATGTCGGAGCGAAGCTGACGCTCAACTTCAAACAGAAGAAGAAGTAAGGTCTGCTTTTTTTTAGATCTCCTACCAACGACTGAGGGTTGAAAGTGGATTTGGATTTACGTTAGGTAAATGAATTCACTTTTCCCTCTCTCCCTGGGTCCTTCACATTTACAGCAATCAGTTTTTTTGGCATGTTTATCCACTGGTCCCATGGTACCTTGCCACTATAAACAATCCTTTTTTAATCTTCTAAAAAGAACACCATGCATTTCGAAAAAGAACAAGACGTTTTGAGGAAAGTGGTCATTGAAGCCTGGAACAATCCGGCCTTCAAACAATCCTTAATGGCAGATCCGGTTACGACCATTGAAAGTTTCACCGGTGAAAAAGTCGAACTACCGGAAGGTAAAACCCTAAGGGTATTCGACCAAAGCGACGAAAACATCGTGTGCCTCAATATTCCGGTAAAACCCACCGTGACGCTGGAAGATGTGGAAGACGTAGAATTGACCGACGAACAATTGGAAGTCGTAGCCGGCGGTGGCGTGGCCATCTCCGTTGTCAACTGGAAAAAGATACCACCGCTCTGCGATTGGCCGATTATCAAGCCCAAACCTGGCAGGCCCGGCCACCCTCATCCCGGTGATTGGGCTACCACGAGTCCAATCGATCCAAGTAAACTTGGCGGATAACCTTCAGATTTCCTCACTTCCTGTCGATTGGCAGGACGACCATCAAAATCTTACCATTATGAAAAGAGTACTCTTTGTATTAGGGCAATTGGATGATGCCGATATAGAATGGATGATCGACCACGGCAACAAGCGTACTTTGGATGCCGGCGATTACCTGGTAAAACAGGGTGAACCCATCGAAAACATCTATTTAATTCTTTCCGGACAGTTTAGAATTTTCAACGAAGAAAATGCCGAAATGGACATTGCCAATATCAGCTCGGGAGAAATTGTAGGTGAAATGTCTTTTCTCGATGATCAGCTCCCCTCGGTCTCGGTCTTGGCCAAGGAGTATTCAAGCGTGCATTGCATACCGCTTCACTTAATGAAACAATACATGCAAGACAACACAAAATTTGCCGCCCGCTTCTACTATTCCATTGCTTTGTTCCTGTCCGATCGACTGCGGAAGACCACCAGTCGTCTGGGGTATGGAGCCATGGAAGACGATGTTGACGAACTCAATGTTAACGTCCTCAACCAAGTGGGAAAAGCCGGTGCTCGCTTCAGCCGTATGTTGAACAAATTTGCCGAAGGCTAATAAATCAGTAAAGCTATGAAAGTATTGTACATCTTACCTTTATGCCTGCTCTGGTATGGTTTGCTGGAGGGGCAAAACACCACTGTCAAATGCGATGTAATCGGCCTTTTGAAAGAAACAATGGATTATAATCCCGTTTTCCAAAGGCAACAGATACAGGGCAGGAGATTGCAGGCAAATCGGCAAGCAGCCGCCGGTTTTTTTGACTA
The DNA here is from genome assembly GCA_028284395.1 of Saprospiraceae bacterium. Taxonomy (GTDB): domain Bacteria; phylum Bacteroidota; class Bacteroidia; order Chitinophagales; family Saprospiraceae; genus JANQRV01. The sequence goes on along the minus strand of JANQRV010000214.1, from coordinate 13,169 downwards.
TCAACTGACGGGGAATCTCTCTGGGAGCAGGTCGGGACTTCGTCTATACGATGCAGATCCAAGAATTAACCTGGCGGGAAATCAACTTCGTACGAATAATCTCTCCCTCTCCGGAGGTATTCAGCAAACATTCAGGTCTAGCCTTGTCGCCAGTGCAAATGTGGAGTATTACCGAATCGGAGACAACTATCCTTTGAATGATTATGGAGAAAACATCGGTTCTTTTGTCCCCCTCAACAATGTATACACGACCGTTTCTTTAAGATATCCATTGCTCAAAGGTAGTGGTCGGCAAATCGTGACGGCAGGAGAACGAATGGCGGACATCAGTATTGAAAGACAGCAATACGATGCCGTTTTCATCTCTTCAGAGGAGATCTTGGGCACCATTGCTGGATACTGGCAGTACCTTGCTAGCTTTAAGATGTTGGAGGTCTATCGAAGTAATGAAAGCAGAATCAGAAGCGTGCTAGACATTACCCACGAACTAGTCAAAGCGGAGAAAAAACCAACTAGCGATTTACTCCAGGTCCAGGCAGACCTCAAAGATAAGGAACGCCAGACCATACTTGCAGAACAGCAACTGTTTGCAGCGCGCCAGAACCTTGGTCGCCTAATTGGTTGGGACCAGGAAAAGAGTAAAACACTGGGCCTTCCGGAAAATGAATTCCCGAAATTAGAGGATCTCAATGTAGGCACCAATCTCAATCAATTGCTGAAGATTTCTCACCGGGAACGGGCAGATCTCAAAGCATTGAGAAAGTCTTTGCAGAACTACAGCATATCCGTGCAAATAGCTGAAAACGAAACGAAACCACAGTTGGATCTGTCTGCATTCGCGGGCTACGGAGGTCAAGATTTCGGCAATGGAATTGGTCGATTCCTGACCGCCTTCACCCAGGAACAAGGTCGAAACTTTCAGGTTGGCTTTGGACTTAGCTACGTTTTTCCGGTCAAGAACAACCAAGCCAAAGCCAGGCTTCGCGACAGTAGATTATTGAGAACAGATCAGGAGATACAACTTAGTAACCAGATCAGAAACATCGAGCTCGATGTAAGCATAGCTTACAACAACTTGCTCAACAGCATAGAAGCGCTTAAAAAGTCGAAACAGTCGCTGGATTTCTACGAGGAAGTGTTTAATAATGAACAGTTGAAATTTCAGTCGGGTCTGACCACGTTGTTAAACCTCATCTTGTTCCAGGAAAGACTAACATTTGCTCAACTAGACTACATCCAAAACCAACAGCAGTTTGCGATCGCCATCAGCGACCTGCGCCACGAGACCGGTACTTTATGGTCGCAAGACCTGAGCAACAAACAGGCAACTCTACCGCCGCTTTTCGTCTTCTACACACTGCCGACAGAATAACAGATTAAAAACGCATTTTCTCATAGTTTAAAATTTATCAGCTATGTCAGCTCCGACATTTTTCAGGAAAGCTGCCTTGGAAAAGCTTTCCACTCCAGAAAAATTAGATCAGCTCATACAAGTGACCAGCCCCCGAGCATGGATCGCCCTGCTCACAATCGCCATCGCCATCGGAACCGCTCTCAGCTGGGGCTTTTGGGGGCGGGTCAAAACCAAGGTTAATACCGTCGGCATACTGCTGGGTGGCGAGGTGTACGATATCGTCTCAACCGCCCAGGGGCAATTGATCGACCTTAAAGTCACCATTGGAGATGTCGTTCAGGAAGGAGCAGTCATCGCAGTGGTCGATCAACCCGATATCCGACAACTGATCGAAGTGGCGGAAGCTTCCTTGGCCGAACGTCAGTTGGAATTACAGCAATTAATTGCCTTTGGCTCTAAAGACAGCGAAATCCAAGATGAACTCATCCAGCAACAGCGGTTGAGTACGAAACAACAGATTGAAACGCTGGAGAAGAGCGTCGTTTTCTTCCGGCACCAACTCAAAATCGACAGAGCTTTGCTGGAAAAAGGTCTTACTACCAAACCCCAGGTTGTCAATACCGAGCAGCAATTGGAAAATGCGCAAAATCAGATAGAAACCCTCAAGGCACAATTGGTCCAAATGTCTTCTCAGGAGTTAAATGTAGATTTCAGTCTGCAGCAAAAAACAATGCTAATCAGGCAACGCATTGCCCAGGAAGAACGTCGACTGCAACAATTACAGGAACAACTCGATATCAATACCCACATAAAAAGTCCTCACGGTGGGAAAGTAGTTGAGTTGTTAGCCAGCAGCGGAGTGGTGGTGGGACTGGGAACTCCTCTGATCAAGATCAAAGATGAAAGGGCCATTACCAATGACGGTAACATTCGTGGGGTATTATACATACCTGCTCAGGATGGTAAAAAAGTAGAAGTAGGCATGGAAGCATTGGTCGTCCCCTCTACCGTTAAGCCGCAGGAACACGGCTATATGAAAGCAAAAGTGACGTATGTTTCTGAGTTTCCAGTAACTCAACAGGGAATGATGACTTCCATGAAGAACGACCAATTGGTAAGGGGATTACTGGCGCTGGGAGCTCCCTTCGAAGTATTTGTTGAATTTGAAGACGATCCGTCGGCTTATAGTGGATATCAATGGACATCTACCGGCGGACCGGAGATCAAAATAAATGCCGGGACCTCCTGTAACGGCAAGATTACCGTCCGACAAGAGCCGCCCATTACCATGGTCGTTCCAGCCCTCAAAAAGTTTTTCGACCTGTATTGATCTAACACTTTCAAATAATACCAGCCATGATTGGGATCAAAAAGAAAAGTAAACAGCAGCAGACAACCCATAAGAAAGTTAAAACACCAACCGTCTTGCAAATGGAGTCCGTCGAATGTGGGGCAGCAGCCTTATCCATCATCTTGGGCTACCACGGAAAAATAATTCCCTTGGAAAAGATCAGGGTTGCCTGTGGGGTATCGCGCGACGGATTAAAAGCCACTAACATCATGCAAGCGGCCCGTTCTTACGGGCTGAAGGCCAAAGGATACGCTAAGTCTATCGACAAATTGAAGAAAATGAAATTTCCGGTAATTCTCTTCTGGAATTTCAATCATTTTCTGGTCTTGGAGGGCTTCAAAAAAGGGAAAGCTTATCTGAGCGACCCCGCTCAGGGTCGATATGCCGTTAGCCAAGAGGAGTTCGATGATGCTTACACCGGAGTGGTCATAAACCTGGAGCCGGGCGAGGCATTTGAAAAGACAAATGAGAAAACGGGTTTACTACCCTCGCTCGGTTCCAGGATCTCGCATTCCAGATTGGGATTGGTCTTCATCATTTTGGCCAGCATTTTTTTGGTAATCCCCGGACTGATCATTCCTTCCTTTACCCAGATCTTTATCGATCATTTCTTGATCAATGGCAGAGCCAATTACGTCATGCCGCTACTCCTCATCATGGGTGCGACCTTCTTGATCAATGCCCTGCTGATCTTTATTCAACAGTATTATTTGCTGCGCCTGGAAACCAAATTAGCGTTGGCCACTTCAAGTAAATTTTTATGGCATGTCTTACGCCTTCCCATCACCTTCTTCAACCAACGAAACAGCGGGGAGATCGGGAGTCGAGTCGGTCTCAACGACAAGGTGGCCGGTTTGCTAAGTGGCCAATTAGCCAACGCCGTGCTGAATGTGATCGTAGTGGTCTTTTATGCCGCCCTGATGTTCAGCTATGATGTAGTACTAACGACGATTGGAATTGTGGTGGCAGCACTGAATGTGATTGCCCTTCAACTCGTTTCCCGCGCCAGGACGGACGGCAATCGCGTTTTGATCAATGAAAGTGGCAAGTTGTTCGGCAGTACGATGTCGGGAATCAGTATGATTGAGACCTTGAAAGCCAGTGGCAGAGAAGGGGATTTTTTTGCAACCTGGTCCGGATATCTTGCGAAGGTCATGAATGCCCAACAACACCTTGGTTGGTTGTCCTTGCGTCTTAACATAGTCCCACCACTACTCATGTCAATCAATACAACAATTGTAATGGTCGTCGGGGCAATGCGGGTGATGGACGGAGAGATGACCATCGGAATGCTGGTCGCTTTTCTCTACCTGATGAGTAATTTCATCAGTCCGATTAATCAGTTGGTTGCCGTAGGAAGCCTTCTGCAAGAAACGGAAGGAGATATGAACAGAATAGACGATGTATTGAACTACGACATATCCGATGAGTTTGAAGACCCTAACAGCGGGACCCCGGCAGAAGGGCAACTCACAAAGCTCACGGGCTCTCTTGAATTAAGGAATGTAACTTTTGGCTATACCAAGGCCATGCCCGCACTGATCGAGAATTTCAACATGAAGCTGGATCCCGGGAGTCGCATAGCATTGGTCGGGGGCTCCGGAAGCGGCAAGTCGACCGTTGCCAGATTAGTAGCAGGCCTTTACCAACCCTGGGGAGGAGAAATATTGTTTGACGGACAGAAAAGAGAAGACCTTCCCCGACCGGTGATCAACGGCTCCATGGCAGTGATCGATCAGGAAATTATGATGTTCCAGGGTTCGATCAAGGAGAATATTTCCTTTTGGGACCATACCATGTCCGAGCAAAACATCATTCAAGCTGCCAACGACGCCTTGATCCACGACGTTATTTCCGCCCGCGCCGGTTCCTACGACAGCTGGGTGACGGAAAAGGGAAGCAACTTCAGTGGCGGCCAACGCCAAAGAATGGAAATCGCCCGATCGCTGGCCTTAAACCCCAGCATCCTGGTAATGGATGAGGCAACCAGCGCTCTGGACCCGAAATCGGAGAAAATAGTTATGGATAATATTAAAAGAAGAGGATGTACCTGCCTTATCGTCGCTCACCGGCTCAGTACGATCAGAGACTGCGATGAAATAATTGTGATGAACTTCGGCAAAATTGTTGAACGTGGCACTCATGACGAATTAATTGGCAAGCAAGGACTCTATTCTGAACTAATTAGCTCAAAATCTTAATCATGGAATTCAGACCGTCTTCAATATTTTTAGGAGCTAACCAGCCCTTGTTTTTAGACAAAAATGATCGTTTCTGGATCGTAGTACAAGGTGAAGCAGATGTTTTCTTCGTCAAGAGAAGTCGTCGCAACGAACTGTCAAGTGCCAGAAATTTTCTTTGTTCCGTCCAGAAAGGCGACATCCTGTTTAGTCTAAAGACCGGAACGGATTTCGATGAACTTTCGCTAATTGTCGTTAGCTCAAACTGTAAGTTGATTGAAGTCAATAAGTCCTTCATCGGTAAATTAAACAAAGAGCAGCTAAGTTGGAAAATAGATCGTTGGGTCGGAAAACTGGCCAAATGCTTAGGTAAGAGCAATAAGCCAAAAATATTCACCCCAATTAACCAACCAATTTCCCTAACACTCAATGAAAACGAAATTGCCTATCCTACCAATGGTTTGTTTTGGGCCGATATCCGGAAAGGTCACTTGGAGATCTACGGTCAAACGGCATCTGCCAGAGACAGCACTGAAACCAAAAACATCCTTCTACCGGTCTGCGAAGACCTTTGGATCAAATCAGTATCTGATAATTCAGAAATTGATCTTTATAAAACCCGGGATGCAGTAGAAGACGATATCACCCTGATGCTTTCGATCCACCACCTGCAAAGTTTCTTTTTAGAAAAGATCAAAACACAGTTTGAAGTCAAGAATAAAGAAAATAGTGATCGGCTCCGCAAAAAAATCACAGCAGATAACAACGCGATCTCGGGAAGTCTGAACGGTTTGAAGTCTATTGTCGACGCAAGCACTCAACGAAGTGATTCGTCTGTAATTCTTCCGGGTAAAGGCCTTATTGTCGCTTGCCGGTTGATTGGAAAAGCCGTCGGATTCGATTTTAAAGAACCAAAATTTGTCCGCGACTACGAAAACAACCTCACCGGCAAATTGCAGGCAATTGCTCAAGTGTCCAATGTAAGAATTCGAAAAGTGATCCTCCGGGGAGAATGGTGGAAAATGGAAAATGGACATTTGCTTGCCTTCACGGAGGCTGACAAGGAGCCCGTCGCCTTAATCCAGACTTCACCGAATTCCTATGAAATCAAGTATACCGGCAGCAAAACTACAGAACGGGTCACCGGAGAAATTGCCCAGTCACTCGAACCGATCGCCTATATGTTTCTTTACCCGTTCGATCAACGTATGACTTCGGTGAGAAAGGTATGGAATTTTGCCATGAGAGGATTGTATCAAGATGGTGCCCTAATTATTCTGGCTGCTTTTGTGGGTAGCCTCATCGGTTTAATCCCCCCGATTCTTTCTGCCGTGCTATTTGATGATGTCATACCTCAGGCCGATCGCAACTTTCTCTATGAAGTTTTTGGGATCATGGTGGTCGTGGGGGTAGTGAAGGCCTTACTTGACCTGGCGGAAGGCATTTTAATGCTCCGTTTAGAGACAAAGTCAAATATCAACGTCCAGGCCGGACTGATCGACCATCTGCTTCGACTTCCCATCACGTTTTACCGGAAATACTCCGCGGGAGATCTGACAATGAGGGCATTGGGCATTAATGCGATTCGACAGATCGTTTCCAATACCATGCTCACAGCCATTCTAAGTGGTGCTTTTTCCATCGTCAATCTCATCCTTTTGTTCTATTACGATGCAAAGCTGGCATGGATTGGCATCGGCCTATCGATTGTAGCAGTAATCATTATCAGTATACTGGGTTTCATGAAGTTGAAGTACGATCGACAGTTAGCAGATTGTGATGGAGAATTGCAGGGCTTCCTTTTCGAATTCTTGTCGGGCATTTCGAAAGTCCGGATCACCGGTTCTGAGAAAAGGGTTTTTTCGCTTTGGGCGGAGAAGTTTGCCAATTTTCAGCGATTGGGATTCAAATCAGGAAATTATCAGAACCTGGTCGAGGTATTTACCGGTTCCTACCCCTTGATAACCAATATCTTCTTTTTCAGTGTCATCTATTTGTCCGTAAACTTGGCAACAGGACAGGAAGTCATGGTCATTTCAGTTGGAATTTTCATTGCATTTCTTGCGGCGTTTAGTCAATTTATGGGAGACTGTCTGGCGATGAGCATGGGCATCATTTCATCGTTGAACATCGTACCGCTTTACGAAAGGCTCAAACCGATTCTGGAAACGGAAACAGAATCGGCCGGAGAAAGCGGAGATCCGGAAGAGTTGGTCGGAGATCTGGAATTCAACTCCGTATCCTTTCGGTACGATCCGGAACAACCATTGGTACTAAAGGACATTTCGTTCAAAATAAGGTCCGGCGAGATGGTAGCATTTGTCGGTCCTTCGGGCTCCGGCAAGTCAACGGTACTTCGACTGTTACTCGGATTTGAGAAGCCCGAAAGAGGAGCGGTGTATTACGATGGTCAGGATTTTGCTTCGCTCAACAAAAACCTCGTTCGTCGACAAATTGGCGTTGTATTACAACACGGTTCCTTGATGTCGGGAAGCATTTATCAGAACATCGTCGGCAATTCGGAACTGACCCTGCAGGATGCTGAGGAAGCCGCCAAATTAGCCGGATTGGAAGAGGACATCAAGCAAATGCCCATGGGCATGCATACGATCGTTAGCGAAGGAGGAAGCACTTTCTCTGGTGGACAAAGGCAGCGACTTATGATTGCCAGAGCCATCGTTCACAAACCCAGGATCATCTACATGGACGAGGCGACCAGCGCGCTGGATAACCGAACGCAAGACATCGTTTCGCAAAGTCTGGATCAGTTGCAAGCCACCAGAATTGTGATCGCTCACCGACTCAGCACCATCATCAATGCCGATAGGATTTTCGTCATGGACCAGGGGCAGATCATCGAATCTGGCACGTATGAAGAACTGGTAGCCAAAGAAGGGCTATTCTCATCACTGGTTAAAAGGCAAATAGCGTAATGAGTTTTAAGCGGCCAACACTAGATCGTTTGAAGTCCATGACATCGGACAGATCCGTCACGGAAGAGTTGCTTGCATACTGCGACAACAGGTTTGTCAAGGGGCTTACATCAGCATCACATCTGGAAGCAATGGAAGATGAAGCCCACATTAACGAATGGATGAAATACGTGCATGATGCCGAAGGCAAAGGTGTTTATACGACCTTGAAAAAGCATCTGGTTCAGTTTCGGTTCCCAATAAAAAAAGGGATTAGCCGGACAAGCTATTACCGGAATGCCACTTTAAAAGGAACTGATACCAGATGGATACCGGAAGCCACCGGCCTGGAATTGAGAGATCCCGGCAGATTGCAACTCTCATTGTACAAATCCCTTGCAGGCCGGATACCCGTATTGGTAGTAGGTAGCAAACCAGATTTCAAGACGATCATTCAGGCATTATCTTACAGAAATGAGCCCAAGGAATTACCGGATTCGATGGGAGCTGCAATCGTAAGGGGACTGAATAATTGGAATAGAGTAGCCCAACTCTCCTCTCCTTCCCTACTCGATCAGAAATCGCTGTACCAGGATACGCTCATCGTATTGAGTAGATCAGCCTACAGTGGCGTTCCAGCGGAAGCAGTCCGTCAAAAGGTAGAAGAATGGGAAGAGAATTCTCTAAGAATCAGACTGGAGCACGAATGCACGCATTATTTCACGTTGAGATGCCTGGGAGTAATGTCCAATCACCTCCACGACGAAATCATTGCCGATTACATGGGGATCGCAGCAGTACATCCCAACTCGTACAAACAATGGCAGTTGCTCTTCTTCGGATTGGAAAACCATCCTTCGATTCGGAGGTCGGGAAGAATGAGCAACTACTTGAGCAAACCCAAGATTTCTGACCGGGCCACCGAGATGCTCATCCAAATCGTCGTCCAAGCAATCGAGCACATTGCCGAATTCGATCGTGAAATCGGCATCGCCCGAACTCCGAATGAAAAGAAAGCAAAGATCTTAGCGCTGTGTCGCATGAATTTGCTAGAGCTCGCTGCAGCAGACAGCCCTGACCTATTGTATCATTATTTTAAAAAATTACGTACCGATGTCGAGGAAGGTGCTCTACGAAATTAACAATGTCCTAACCAATATTTCCAACGCTCTGATCAGTGAAAGGAGTACCGTCTTTCTGATCAATGAGGAAAATAACTCACTGGACAGTCTGATTGCCCAGGGTATTAGAAACAACCTTATCTCAATGCCATTGGATTGTGGCATTGCCGGCTTTGTGGCTTCTACCGGCCAACCTCAAATCATCAATGACGTACATAAAAGTGAGCATTTCAACGCCTATTATGATAGCATCACGGGCTTCCACACCCATAAGGTCTTATGTACGCCCATCTTGAGTGGAACCAAAGAAGTCATTGGTGTCATACAATCGCTGAACAAGCAAACTGGAGATTTTGACAAACAGGATCTAAAAGTACTGGATACCTTTGCGGAAATCATCTCTATTGCAGTAAAAAACTCTAATTTATATTCATCAGCCGAGTCCATCAAAAAGGACATCACTACCCTATTAAAAGTCTCTTCCTCCATAAATTCAGAATTGGATTTAAGCAATCTCATTAAACTGATCATCCAAAAAACCAGCGAGATTACCTCCTCTGACCGAAGTACTTTTTTCTTATTAGATAAAAGTGAGAATGTGCTTTGGACCAAATTCGGCGAAGGACTGGGCGGTAAAGTAATCAAAACCAGGAAAGGGTTAGCCAGTTACGTAGCCAGAACCCAAAAGCCCATTATCGAGAACAACCCCTATCAAAACCCGCACTTCGACCGATCCGTAGACATTGAAACAGGATACCGGACCAAGTCCATCATCAGTGTCCCCGTTTTCGATTCCACCCAGACCTTGATTGGAGTCATTCAGTCGATTAACAAGAAAAAAGACCAATTTGGGGAAAAAGATCTATTCATTTTAAACGGATTCGCTTCTCAAATCAGCATTGCCATCCAAAATTCAACCTTGTTCGAAGAAATAAGCAACATCAAAAATTATCTAAACATTCTCTTCGAGAATCTGAACAACGGCATTCTCACCATCAATAGCGAGGGACGAATCAAGACCGTCAACAAAAGATTCTGCGATATTCTGGGTACCGACCCCGAAATGTTAATTGGTAAGCACTACAAGAATCTTGATTACAAATACTTTGCCTTTCTGGACTATTGTGACTACACTTTCAGGTCTGGAGAAAAATTGGAAAAACACAACCTCGAAAGTCTTGATACCGCCGATAGAAAACTCGTATTGAACTATACTGCACTACCCATGAAAGACAAGGATGGCGCCAATGTCGGTGTGATCAATGTAATCAATGACATTACCTCTGAAGAAAGGATGAGAGATAACCTGAGTCGATATCTGCCACAACACGTCATCAATGAAATTGTCAATAAAGAAGATTTATCCCTTTTCAATGGAAAATACACCGAATCGACCATTCTCTTCAGCGACATTCGCAACTTCACAACACTTACCGAACAACTGAAAGCCATCGACACCGTTAATTTTCTAAACCATTACTTCGATGTAATGGTAGAGTGTATCTTTCGGCACAACGGAATTTTGGATAAATTCATTGGCGACGCAATTATGGCAACCTTCGGCATTCCTTACAACACCGAAAAAGATGCCGTGAATGCCCTGCACTCTGCCATTGATATGATCAATAGCCTGGAAATGGCCAGCAATCGACAAATTCTCCCCTGCCAACTCAATATTGGCATTGGAATAGCTACCGGTCAGGTCATCTCGGGTAACATCGGTTCAGAAAAGAGATTTGAATACACCGTTGTAGGCGACTCCGTAAATCTGGCGGCCAGGTTAGAAGGACTAACCAAGTGTTATGGCGTGCAAATCTTACTGTGTGAAGAAACTTATCTCAAAATAAAACACGACTTCATCTGTCGCGAAATCGATAGTATCAAAGCCAGAGGCAAGAGAAGAGTGGTAAATATCTATACGGTGATGAGAAAAAACAGTCATCAACCATCGAAAGAAGAACGCTTATTTATAAGCTACTATGACGACGGCCTAAATTTCTATCGTTTGCAAAACTTCGAGCAAGCCATCCATTGTTTCAATAAAGCCTTACAGATCAAACCATTAGACCATCCTTCAAAAATTATGAAGTCCCGGTGTCAGGAATTCAGACTTTCACCTCCCCATAAAGAATGGAGCGGCGTATGGGCATTTACCGCCAGTAGCCTTTGCTAATAACCACTTCAACATAAAAGAAAATTCCGGTTTGTAGACCAATCCCTTACTTATCATTCGTTAAATTTGATGAGATTAGTTGAAATTTCGCGCGGACAATAGCATCAAAGAATGAACAAACTGATTTTCGTACTCCCATTGCTGGCTCTCACTATCTTGAATTGCTGTCAAACTCCTTCCGTTCCAGAAGTCATTCAAAGGGAGCGGGCATACCCTCAACTCCTCGTAGCGGATTCTTTGATTTCCGCAGGGCTCTTTGAAGACGGGAAAAGCATTTACGCCGATTTACTGGAAAGTATGCAGGTCGACACCCTTCGCAATGAATACTTCGACCTGGAATTGAGGTTGGCCAAAGTATTGTACTATGCCGATGGCCAGGAAGAAGAAGCTCGCCTTATTCTTAGAAGGGCGATCGAAGCCAGAGAACAACAAATACACGCACAACCAGACACCATCTTAGGAAAGGCATTCCTGCTATACGCCAACGTATTGGCCTATTTGAAAGCCTATGAAGAAGCAGAAGAAATCACCGATCGATCGCTGGCAATTTTTGATCCTGAGCAACCGGATCATCTTCTACACGTTATTACCGCCTACACCAGGAAAGGCATGAATCAATTTCGATCAAAAAACTTTGATCTGGCCATCCATTATTTCCATAAGTCTCTTGCGCTACAACCCGAAGTGCCGATCGGCCCTTTTATAACCACCTGCACTTTTTTGGCGGAAATTTATATGATCGAACAGCAAAACTTTTACCAAGCCGAGAAGATCTATCAATTAGGTCTCGAAGCTTGTATCGCCGGCCCCCACAAAAATCTGCTCACGGCCGCAGATTTCGCCCTCAACCTCAGCAATAATTACTGTCGATTCGGACAGTGGGAAAAAGCATCTGAACAAGTAATCAATGCCAGAAAATACCTTGCTCAAACGGAGGAGTCTCATCCGCGTTATCTGGAAGTTTTGGGTATCAGTTATCACCAAATGGGGTGGATCCAAGAGCTGGCGCAAAAACACGACTCTGCAATTGTCTATTATCAACAATCCCTGGATCTATTGCACGATGCTCCGGATCGTCATTACCAATCCGAGCAAAAAATATGCACGATGAATGACAACATCGGTACTGTCTACTACAATCTGGGCCGAAATCAAGAGGCCTTGAAGTATTACAAGGAAGGATTGAAATGGGCCTACAAGACCGAAACGCCACTTTGGATCGCCAACAGTCATAATAACGTCGCTACCGTACATATCAGGACCGGCACTTTTGATAAAGCATTTCAAAACCTCGGTAAATCTTTGGCTTATGGTTTTGCCGGATTCCAAGGTAATGACTTTGGGAAACTACCGGAATTGGATTCAGCTCAGCTCGAAGAAGTTTTTGTATTGCCTTACATCGGTACCACTGCCCAAACATTCTTCGCTCGTTATACGGAAACCGGCGACACCAATGATCTGGATTTATCCTACCAATATGGACTTCTTGCACAACAGCTCATCGACCGGCATCTGGAAAAAACCCTGCACGAAGAAAGTCAGATCAATTTCCTGGAAAGTGCACAAGTGTATTTCCCCATTGTCATCAAACCTCTACTGCATTTTTACCGGCTGAAAAAGCAGGAGATATTTTTGGAGGAAGCGCTTGAGTATGCTGAAAAATCCAAAGCTTATGCTTTGTTGAATGCGGTCCAACAAGACCGAACGCGAACGGTGCCGGGGCAAACTTTCGACCAGGCCAACTATCTCGCTCAAAAAGGGCTAAAGAACAAGATCCTCCGGTTGGAAAAGGAGATATACCGAGAGAAAAACCAACCCGTTCCCGACCAAACCAAGGTACAGAAGTTGAACATGGAGCTGGTCATGAAGAATTTGGAAATGGAGCGACTCAATACCATGCTAAAGGATCAGCTTGAAGTCTGGGGCATTTCGGCTAAGGGACCATCCTGGGCTAACGCCCGTGAAATTCAATCAATGATCGGTGAAGACCAGACCCTACTATCTTATCTGTACGATGGTGAAGATGGATCAAAATACTATGTATTTGTCATTAACTCCGATTCCATCGATTTCCAAAT
>JANQRV010000201.1 GCA_028284395.1 Saprospiraceae bacterium | reverse complement strand
TCCTCATTATGCTCTGGCATAACTCCGGTTTTTGCGCCTTGTCAAAGAAAAAAATCCCCTCGATCAGAATCATAAACCAAATTTGATCCCTTACTTACTAATAAAATTTTCCTATAAACCTACACGGAAAGTGAATACCACCTGACGAGGTAGTGGCCATCCAAAAGCGGCGACACCTTGACCAAAGTTTGCATTCAACGCGCTGCTTCCCCTTCCAACAAAGTTGATTTCCGGATCGACCCCGTCGTATTTGGTAAAGAGGGCAATGTTCTTACCGGCAATACTAAAGGAGGCATTGCGGAATCCCAACCTGTCGATGAATGTTCCAGGAAGTTTATAAGTAAGACTCAATTCTCTCCAGCGAACAAAGTTTGCTTTCTGAATGGTGTTCAATCCGGAAAACGGAGCCAGGGCCAGGTTTTCAAACAACCAGTCTTCCAAAGCCTCCAACCTTACTTCGCCGGAATTCTGAGGATTGCCATTGGCATCGACGCCACCCGTGATGTAATCCCGATTCACCTGTGCGGAAGTTGGCAAATTCAAGCCGATAGAAGGATTGGCCTGCCGGAAGGCATCCGTCAGGTTGTTCACGAAGTAGTTACCGGTTCTGTATTCGAAGGTAGTATTGATCGAAAACCGCTTGAAGGAAATGGTTCCACCAAAGGCTCCTTGCCAATCCGGTGTACTTTTTCCGAGGTAGTGATCCAGGGGATCGCCGTCACCATCGTCGTCACGCAGTAGTACACCACCGGTACCGGGCGTTCTCGGCAAGCTTGCGCCACCGGCCTCCAAACTGCTCAAAAAGGCAATCAGTTCGGCTTTGGTATCCGGTTGTCCGTCGCCGTTGGCGATGTCGACCGGCAAGGAATTGGCATCGGTATCCACCAGGACGGCTCCAAAGTTGGCACCTGGGGCAAATCCTTCGATCAGGAAGTTGCGATAACGCGGGTAAGAACCGCCCACTTTAATGGGAGGGGCACCACCCAAATCCGTAATTTCTTCCCGTAGGAAGGCTCCATTTATGTATAGGTCTACATTCCAGTCTCTATTTTTAAAGACCGTACCATTCAGGGTAATTTCCAATCCGTGTGCAGACAATTCTCCGATGTTCACCAACTGCGTATTTCTAAATCCTCCGGTTGGAGCAAACTGTCGGGCAAAAAGTGCATCCTGGACCACGCGGTCCCAGTAGGTGAACTCCAAACTTGCCCGGTCGTTGAACAAACCGGCCGTGAACCCTAGTTCCAACTCTTTAGATACCTCCGGTTCCAGATCCGGGTTACCCAAATTGGAAGGCGCGATGCCCGCTCCGGTTACGGAGTTGATGGATTGATAAGTTGTCAAGGCATCAAAGGCACCGGGTTGCAACCCAGCCCATCCGTAAGATCCCCGCAATTGAAGCGTGGTAATTGGGCCGAAACCATTCCACCAGTTCGCATCCGATGGGATGAAAGAGAAAGAAACCTTAGGATAAAAAGCGGCATTGAAGTTGGTACCGAAAGCGGAGTGTGCATCCAAACGACCACCAACGGTCAGGTAGAGAGAATTCCCAATACTCAGTTGCTCCTGGGCAAATACCCCGATGTTGATCACTTCGGAGAAGAACTCAAAAACGTTTTGGGCGGAAGCTGCTCCCGTCACCTCCAAACCAGGCCCCGGGAATCCAATGCCCTGTCCTGACTGAAGCAAGTTCTCCTGGCGGATCAACTGAGAACCCAGTACAAAATTAGAGGCCAGACCATCGCTGATCTTGTTCTCCAGCGTTGCCTTGAATTCCGCACTGAGTGCCTGGAAATTGATTTCTGCAAAAGCAGCAAATCCAGCCGGGTTCGCACCCGAGAAATTATCGATGTTCCAACCGAATGGCCAGAATTCCTCTGCCGCCGTATTGGAGTAATCGATTCCAAAGGTACCGTCGAGTTTTAACCAATCCGTTGGGTAGTAATTCAGACCGATGCTTCCGTTGTAGTGTCTGACATCCTGACCAACTGTAATTTGCAGTGTTTCATTGACGGTTGCAAAAGCAATCGTTCCCGTCTGATTGTTTGGCCCCGCCAATTCCGGCTTACTGAATTGTGCCAGGGAACCTACACCGTAAATATTGTTGTTGTTCTGCATGGTCTCGGTAGACCGATCCGTAAAGGAGGTACTGATTCGAATATTGAATTTCTCAGAAGGGAAAATATTGAGTTTAGCATTGAGTTGCCCCATCCGGTCAAGATCTACCGCCCGGGTTGAAATACCCGCAGGGTAGTTGCGGTTGTCTTGTCCTCCGAAGGGTCCGTCGGCATCACTGTAACGAGCGCCAATGAAGAAATTGTAAGTCTCCGTTCCACCGCTTACCGTCGCAGAAGCAGTCGTCTGCGTACCGGTTTCAAATAGATCTTCTACAAAATTTCGGGAAATCAACTGGTAAGGCCGGATCGTTTCGCCGTAGAAAGAACTGAGTTCGGCAGCCTTTTCGGGAGTGGTAGCAAAGCCGGTATTATCGGCAAAAGCTCCTTTGGGGTAGTTGATGAAAGACTGCATGACTTTGAAGTCAAATTCTGGCCTTCCCTGCTTACCGTTTTTGGTGAAAATCTGAATTACACCGTTGCTCGCCTCCGTTCCAAAAAGGGTTGCTGCAGAGGCCCCTTTCAAGATCTCGATGCGCTCGATGGCTTCTGGATTGATATCATCCAGCCGTGATGGAGAACCACCACCACCAGCACCTACAAAACTGTTGGCACCACCAAAACCACCGCCATTGTCAACCCGAACTCCATCCACCAGAATGATGGGCTCGTTCAACTGCGATAGGGAGGCATTACCACGAATCCGGATTTGCGCACCCTCACCGGTGACACCACTGGAAGGAAAGGCAACCATTCCCGGTTCGCGACCTTGCAAAATATCGGAAAAGGAGTTGACCGGCAATTCAGCCAGTTTTTTGGTGGAAATCGATCCAATCGTATTTCCAATTTTCTTTTTGGCGACGGGGCCACCGGTACCGGTCACTACGATCATGTCTAATTCCGTAGCACTGGTTCCCAGCGTAAAATCCTCGACCAGTTCACCACCATCGGTAATGTTGATCTTTCTGGTCACTTTGGAGAATCCCGTGTAGGAAACCTCCAATACGTGTTCTCCGGCCGGAATGTCCTCGATCACATACTTGCCATCCAGGTCCGTAACCGTACCCGAAGTCGAACCAACGATCAAAAGTGTCGCACCGATCAGTGGATCGTCCGTATCGGCATCTCTGATCGTTCCTTTGACCGACCCCTGACTGTACATCAGGCTGGGAGCCAACATTAACATCGTAATAATACCTGTCGCCAGGACAGGCAAAAAGAATCGCTTCATAAGTGAGTGTTTAAATGTGTTAGTAATGTAATACCTATAGCAAAATCTATTGATACAGCAAGCCCGGTCTATCTCCCGCATTAATTCGGGAAATAGGCGTATCGTTTGCTTTACTGGTCATCTTCGTAAAACATTTTGAATTCAACCGTAATTCATATAATCATCGATGTTGTAATGGCTATTAAACAAGGTGATTTCCTTGTTCTATCTTAAGATCATGTTTATTTAGCTCGGGTTATTCAGCTCACAGGTTATTTAGCTCAGTGTCATTTATAATGATCTACACCTAAATTAGAAAATTTCTTCGAAAAATTAGATTTTACGCGACGTTTTGTGGTCGTTGCCCGCCAAAACGAACCAAACAAAAGGGTTTTTTGCAATTTATCTTGCAAAAAACCCCGTTCAATTTCAGAACAAAAATAAGTTTAGCGATCCACTACATGTTGTTATGGCCGAACGGAAGCGGAAGCAGCAATCCGTTTGGAAATAAGGGCTCGGGCAAACTCTTTTTCGACGTCTCGCTTAGCCAGATAATCGCGAATGGTCGGCACTACCAAATGATCCGGCATCAACCCATGTCCCTGATTTTCAGCATCTACATTTAATTGAAACTGTATGGTGGGAATCAAAACCCTGATCTTCGAATGCGGAAGCACCAAAGTCAGGCGTTCGCCTCCCGTGCTTCGAAGGGGATTCCCACCTGTTTCCTGGCCAATGAATTCAACGGGTCGCAGCGAACGTAACATACCCACAAAATCTGCAGTGGCGGAATAGGATCGTTCATTGACTAGTACGTATAGTTGTCCTTTGAAGCCGGGTGTTTGTTGTTTTTGCACCTTCGAATCACCGTCGATCAGTACGTAGTGATCACCACTTTTTCGCAGATTTTTTCTGGCCCATGATTCGATCTTCCGAATGTTGTTGCGAAAATGCTCGTGGTTTGGAATCCTGGTAGTCCGAGCAATTTGTTGGCGGTAGAGACGGAAGGGTTTTTCCGCAAGATAACTCAACAACTGGCGTACCACCTCAGCCGCTCCTCCCCCGTTGTTGCGAAGATCGAGGATCAGATGTTCGACCTCCGCTTCTTCCAGTTTGGTAAAAGCTTGCTTGAAAAATTTACTGAAGTGCTGGCCACCGTCTTTAATTCTTCCCGGATGAAAAGACCGGACCGTCAGGATGGCATGATCACTTTCCAGCTCCAATTCCAACTGCGGCTTTTTGTTGTTTCCAGCATTCTTTGGGCTTGGATATCGCTTTTTGATGTTGGCTTCAATACTGGGTAAAGTTTCGGCCGGGACGTAAATTTGCCGCAAATCGCCTCCTACTGCTTCCAGTTCCAAATCAAAACCTTCCGGACGTTCCACCATAAAATAGTAAAAGTCCATAAAGAGGCGGGCCAGGACCTGGTTGGGGCCGTGTACGATCTTTCCGTCACGCGGCATATAGTCGCGAAGTTGTTTGAAAATCGGACCAACCTCCTTTCCGTTGATGGTCTTGATCATATCCCCTTTGCGAACTTCTTCGACGGATGAAAAATTGTGTGTAATATAAAGTGCATCCTCGACCCACTTTACTTGAAACGGAAACAGCTTTGCCGATGCGTCCAGCATTTCGTAACAAGCGGAAGACGCCTCGATATCGGTGTGGCCGTCAGCGATCTCCTTCAGCAAAACACCAATTAATTTATAAAATTCCAATTCGGTCATCGGTCCCTGAATCGCCGCAGCCATCTGATCAAAGCGCCGGTCCAAATCTTCCTTAGATTGATAGGTGTAGATCGCCGGATGAATGGTTTCCAGACTTTGTCGCAGGATTTGAAAATCCTCTTTCAATTGTGTAGCAGAAAATTCCTTGTCGATATCGTAGACATCGGTCTGGGCATGGAGGATGCTACCAGCTAAAGGGCACAGCCCCGTTAGCAGAACCAATAAGAATCTCATAAGTCGATGTTTTTTAGGAACGGTTAGAAAATGTAATACAAGTGGGTGATGGTATTGTGCCTTGCCTCGTAGAAGATATCTACCCAATCGCCGGGTTTGAAACCCTTCGTTGCTCTCTCACGATCGATTTTGTAGCTGATCTCGATGGGGTTGCCGTTGGTATCCAGGAGAAAACGCAGTCGCCAGTCGCGAAACCCATTGAGATTGACGGTCCATTCCATTCCGGATTGGTGGCTCAACTCCAATTCGAGTTTTTTAATGCGACCTAATTGTCGCTTGAAATCAACTTCGTGTAGTTTGAAGCCGTATTTCACCAATTCTTCCAGAAAAAGCTGAGTGCGTTTGGAATTATCCTTACAGCTAAGTTGCAAGAAGACTTCGTTGGCCGTCGGTGTTTCCCAGATACTTAAGAGGCTAAAGCTCATTAAAAAAGCAATGGTTTTCATAAGCATGTCATTGATGGGATTTATTGTTCTTCTTCGCGGTGCATATAAGTAATTTTAACCCGCGTTTCTTTCTTCAGGTCTACGGATTTTCGCTCCTTCTTATCGAAACGGTAAGCAACGCGATCCAGTCCCTTTTCTTCATCGACCTTAAAACTGAACTCAAAGGTTTGGAACCCCAACAGGCGAAAAGTGATGTCAAAGTCCTTATTGTTTTTCAAATGAAGGATAAACTTGCGAATTTGCTGATCCTTGTACCGGGTGATGGTTTGGACTTCTATCTCCGGATCCAGTTCGCTTTTGAGGGCAGCGATAAAAGCTTCGACATCTTGTTCATTTCCCGCACTGCTTAGGGTCAAATGGTATTCCGTGTGATTTGGCGCTGGTGACGGTCCCCATAGCAATGCCATGGAGAGCATTAGACAATTAAGACTCATAACAAAAAGTTTATAGTTGAACAATGGTAAATGATGATCAATATCCTATGGGCACATTGGTCGTACCTCCAATAATGTGATGCCCATTCTCATAAATGTGTTTCTTGTGCCCCTTACAAATCAGTGGCACCAGATCGGTGGAAGCTTCTTCATTGAATCGGTAGTAAAAACCTTCCAATTCGCGTTTTGCATTTAGCTGCAAGCGGATCTGGAAGTACCCGAAACCAACGGTTCGCAACTTAAAGTCCATCCCTCTTTCATGTCTAAACTTAAGGACAAATTTATCCAGGGTACCCACCTTATCAAGCGTCGAGGAAGACAGATCAATGTCTAGTCCGTACGACTCCAAAGTTGCCAGGAATAGAAGGACGGCCTCCCTGGTGTCCGTCGGGTGCAATTCCAATTGCACAAAATGTTTGATCTCTGGCCGACGTGCCGATAATGTTGTAGGAGTCAGGCTCGTCGTTGACTCCGCAAAACTGGTAATCAGTGAGGGAGTCAATGGCCGATCGGACAATCGTAACTCCGGTACTTTTAATTCCACCGGCTTTTCAACCGAATCGTTCGGCACCTCCGCAGCAACATCCGGTACGGACTCTTCAGATCTATCGGAAGTTGGCGAAGGACGCTGCCCTAAAGTACGTTCTGCCTTATGTCCACGCTCCTCAACGGGTGGTGTTACAACGTAGCTTTTTCTGGTTTTGCGCTGTTCTACGACTTCCGGATTCGGAGCGGCCTCCAATCTCGTGGTCGGATCATCGACGGGGGTCAGGGCCTTTGCTGGTTCCCCATACTGGGCGGCGACCACTTCCGGTGGAGCTGGCTTTAACAATAAGAAGACCGACAGCAATCCCACTGAACCTGCCAAAGCGACCAAGAAGGTATTCAGGTGCAGGAATTTCTGCCACCACTTCACCTCCGGTTCGGGCAATTGGATATTCGCTGTCTCCACGGAAGACTTGAATCGGGCCGCCACCTGTTCGAAAGAAGTCTTGGGGGCCTCGGTCTTTGCTGCTTCCAGCAGCGACTTTATGTATTGCTCTTCCCTCATAAGGCACCTCCCGTTTTAATCAACAATTCTTCCTTCACAACCCGCGCTAACTCTTTCCTTCCACGGGCCAACCGTTGTTTTACAGCTGAAAGGCCACAATGCTGAATTTTCATGATCTCCTTCATGGTAAAGCCGGTAATTTCAAACAATATGATAGCTTCTCGCTGTTGCTCTGGCAGTCTCGATAGAGCCCGGTGCAAAACATCCACCCGGGATTGCTGATCGTATACATTGTCCGGATCCGCGTAATCTTTTAATACCGACTCATCCGGTACCGTCTCCGCCTTCTTCTTCCTTTTGGCATTGGCCAAAACCCTCTTACTGATTCCAATTAAAAAGGCCAGGAACGCCTTTTCACTTTTCAGATCTTCAAATTTTTGGAAAGCCACCAGAAGAGTCTCATTCATCAGATCCTCGTACGGCATGTCGTAATAGGCGCGCGCTCGACAAAACCTCTCAAACCGATCGTGCACCGGTTTGTAGAGACTTAAGAACTTATTTTGCCTATTTTTTGACATAATGGACTGTTGTTGTTGCTGTTGCTGTTGCTGTTGCTGCTATGGTTTCTATGGTTTCTTCGGTTGTCCAGTAGCCAAAGTTGCTATAGTAACCATAGCAACTACAGCAACCATAGCAGCCATAGTAACCATAGTAACCATAGCAGCCATAGTACCTCTCTAGTTTTATAGTGTAATGAACCTAAGCAAAAGTTACATGACAGCAAAAAAAAACTTAAAGCTTGAAAAAATAACGCCCCAATAGACCCCATATTCGGCCAAATTGCCGGCGGGCGGCTTTACCTTCCGGAATGGTGTTAACAAAGAAATTTCCTCGTACGATTGATTTGTGAGGAGGTTCCCTTCGCCGGCGTGCCCCTTGATCATTTCGCGGAGGTATAGCGTCATGTCGGATATACTGGTCATGAGTCCACCATCGGGATACGTAATCACGGTGTACTGGGGCATAACCTGTTTGTTGGAGATTCCGTGAACTACTTATGTAAGTCATCAAGTTAAATGGATCACTTCCTTATTTGAGTGAAATTTTACAATTTTCGCAGGTAAACCGAATGGTACCTGCCTCTCCGTGACTTCCATTGAGGTACCGTTGCTGGGTTGGCCGATCTGAGCTCAGCTCTTGCAGGCTGCTGGGCGGTACGAATTCGGTAAAGGTATTCTCGTTCATTTCAACAAGATAGTTTTCCGTATTGGCCGTACCCACTGTAATGGTACTCGTTTGATTATTGAATGATAAATCCGCAAAACCGGCACTCAATTGCTGGATGGTTACATCTCCGCTCGTACAGTTGAAATCCGCACGCTCCTGCAATTGCCGGATGAAGTAGTTGGAAAACTTTGAAGACTTCACATCGAGTTGATCGATGTCCTTGATGGTAAACTGGTCGTTGACGGTCGCGTCAATTTTTATCCGTTCGATCCGGCCAATGATGTATTTGGAAAGGGAATACCCCACCTGCTTTTTCGCATCATATCTTCCAAACATATCCCGATCCGGGACAAAGTGAACACCATGCCCATACTGAATATCCAATGTATGTACCTCTTCTGCTTCGAAAAGTGCAGCTTTGGCAACGAGATCCACGTGATTGGCCTGTTTCAAACGCAGTTTGGCCGACTCCAGCTTGGCTCGAACATCCCCGATGTGGCCGGCGTCGAGTTCTCCTCTAAGCAAG
Organism: Saprospiraceae bacterium; assembly: GCA_028284395.1. GTDB lineage: Bacteria > Bacteroidota > Bacteroidia > Chitinophagales > Saprospiraceae > JANQRV01. The sequence continues at coordinate 19,446 of JANQRV010000201.1, read as the reverse complement.
AAGAGTTTTAACGCTCCGTCGAGGTCTCCCAGGGAAACATGCAGATAGTTGACCTGCAATTCCACATTGTTACTCCTGGGGATATAAACCGAAGCTTTGATGGTTAGTTTCTTAAAATCATAACTACTGCCATCCATGAGATAGGCGATCATCCGGTCTTTGACGAAAAATCCATTTTTGTATCCCCAACTTTTAATGTTCATATTTCCTCTGACATCGAGAATGCCGGCAGCATTCTCCTGCAATTTCATTTGCAGCGCATCAAACAAGGCAACCGGTGGGCGATCATCGAGGGGCTGAACCGTCACCTCTACCACTTGTTTTACGACCGGTTTATCCCAGGTGTAGATCTGAAAATCCTTGATTAAGGTAATGGAGGTACTCCTTCCTACTCTTTCGAAATAACCTTCCCGTGCGTTCCGCGTGGACAGCGTTCCGCTACCGGAAAACCAAGAGGCAGTGGGCCCTTTAATGCGTAGAATAGTCTCCGGTGAGACTTTCAGTTCTTTGGTATAAGTTCGGGAGAATTCCTGTCCCGAACAAGGTGAAAACGCAAGTAGGGTAAATACGTTAAAGCAGAAGATCCACTTTGGGGCTAACCCGATTATATTTATTTTCATAATGATCGATTTTTTCAATTTCAGCTTGAATTTTATCCAGCAATTCAACCTTACTCTTGTAGTAATTCAAAATTTGTTCGCCAATGAATTCCTGAAAGCCATTGTGTTCGATGTACTGCAGATAGTCGTTGTATTGGCCATCCAAAAATTCCAATTGCTGTAAAAGGATCTCGAAGTCCTCTTTTCGATCTAGTGGTACTTGCGCTTTATTCAACCGTTTGGTCTTTAAATCGATCTGCCGGGGAAAGTCATATTTCTCAAGTTCGTACAACTCCAGTAGCCGATGATGAATGTCTTCCTTGGTGTGAAAGTAAAATTGGCCGAGGGCGATCAGTCCCAGTACTAAAGCCGCAGCAGTGGCCGACACCCATCGAATGTAAATGCGGTTGCGGCGATTCTTCTTTTTGAGCATATCATTTTCGATCGACAACCAAACGTCGGGATTTAGATGATCCAACTCCATCTTTTTTTTGTTTTCCTTTAGATATTTTTCGAATTCATTCATAGCGCGAGCTTGTGTAAATCCAATCTCAATAATTTTAGCGCATATCGGTACTGACTCTTGGAATTTGAAATCGATATTCCCAGCATGTCCGCAATCTCCCGGTGTTTGTAGTCTTCCATCAGGTAAAGCGTAAAAATTTGCCGGCACCCATCGGGTAATCTGCCGATCGCCTCCTGGATCCGATCGAACGGAAGATCCTTGTACCATGCTTCCTCTTCCTCTGGAATGGCGATCCGTTGTTCGACTGTAAGGTCAGCAAAAGACACTCTTCTACGAACGTAGGCCAGCGAACGATTGACCACAATTCTTTTCAACCAGGATTTATAGCTCGCCGGGGTTTTCAGGTCCTGAATGCGTTGAAAGGAAGTAAGAAATGATTCCTGAATCACATCTTCCGCATCCTGCATCTGATTGGTAATGCGAAAACTAAGGGTCAGCATCTCCCGGGCAAAGTACTCATACAGCATCCGCATAGCAGTCAGATCTTGCTTCCCGGTTCTTTTGACCAATTCTGCTATGTGATGACCGTCTTCCAAGGTATTGCTTTGAAATATTCAAACTCAATTTCAAGAAGAAGATAGGGAAAGACGGAAAAGGACGTAAAGATGAAGGTATTATTCTTGTTTTTTGCCCAAATAGGTAACGACGACTTCTTCGGTTCCCTCGATGAGAAAACGAATTTCCAGGGTATCCTGAACAAATTGACCTTGTCCGACCAGGATTTTGTTTTTCCACTCGAAGGGCGGCACGGTAAACTGCTGCTCATCTTGCATTTGAATCAAGCACTTTACTGTCTTGGTCACTACTGTTCCTTTTATTTTTAGTAGAAATTCTCCGGCATCCACTTTTTTGACTTTTGCTTTAACTCCATCCATTTCTACGGCGCTGTCCCATTTGATAGCAATACCGCTTTCTTTGTTTTGCTCCTTCTTGTTTTGTTGGGAATAACTGCCTTTGTAGTTTCCTTCCAAATCGTCGATGGTCGTAGATGCCAAAGCACGGGGTGCCCAAAATGAGAGCATGACCAGAGTTACTTTCAGAACGGTAATTGTCGAATGCATAGGTAGGTTCATATTATATTGGTGAATTTCAAATTTAATAAGCTCTCATTTACCATGCGCCTAAAACCGACCGAAGATCTATATTCTCGGATAAATTCTTTATTTTGGGATAACTACCATACCAAAATCACTCAACGATGAAGCGAAGAAAATTTATCCACTACTCCCTTGCAGCGGCCGGAGCCGCCAGTCTAACCAAATTTCCATACCATCTTCTTGCCGGCGAGAAAAAAAAGTACGCTCATGATCTTGTGACACTTGGGGACACGGGCATCAAAGTAAGCCGCCTGGCCATGGGCACGGGAACAAGTGGTGTCGGAGGTAGTTCTAACCAAACCCGAAAACTGGGTATTAGGGGATTGGCCGACCTTCTCCACTATGCTTATGACAATGGTATTCTATTTTGGGATTCCGCCGACCAATACGGTTCTCATCCACATCTCAAAGCTGCATTAAAGCGACTTCCACGGGAAAAACTCGTCATCCTTACCAAGACGCATGCTACTACCGAAAAACAAATGAAGGCCGACCTGGATCGCTTTCGCCAGGAGATCGGCACCGACTATCTCGATATTATTTTACTGCACAACATGCAACGAAAAAACTGGCCGGAAATCAAGAAACCAGCTATGGAAGTTTTGGGACAGGCGCGTGAGGATGGCATCGTCCGGACCCATGGAGTTTCCTGCCATACCCTACCGGCTTTAAAAACTGCTGTTGAAACCGACTGGGTGCAGGTCAACCTCGCCCGCTTTAACCAGGCCGGCGTTGCCATGGACGCCGACGTCCCCACCGTGAAAGGTGTCTTACAGGATATGAAGGCAAAAGGTAAAGGCATCATCGGCATGAAGATATTGGGTGCCGGGCGCCTTCGCAATCGTGTCGATGAATCGCTGCAGTTCGCTTTGTCCCAAGATTTCATGGACTGCTTCACCATTGGCCAGGAAAGCGTCGAACAAATGAATGACCTGGCGAAACGGATTCCGCAAGCCAGTGTACGCGGCTAATCCGTCAGATACAACAGTACCTGTGCCATGATCAAAAACTATGCAACGAAGGAACTTCTTGAAAGCAGTTTCCGGCGGTGCTCCTAAATTCCGCCAAAATACGCTCCGCACATCGGCACGTTCAAACACCGTGCCGGAGCGGATGTCATCGACCAGATCAAATTCTTGGCGGTGCAAGGTTTTATGGCTTTTAAGTTTTAATGCAACACCGTGCTTCGCCAAAGGGTAAAGCGATTCTTCCCCGTCAACTTTTGGAGTGCAGGTCGACTGTCTGCTTTTCGGCGGCTGCGAATCAACGGCTTGACGACTTGCGAGGACCCCGTCCGATGACGATTAAGGCGACTCTTGCGCCATTCAATAAACCTTAGTTTGCCGTTTCGGGGCAAACTTTTGATGGGCAACTGCGATATGGGAATGATCAGATCGGTTCGATTCTCTTTCTTGGGAATCTTTTTGGGAGGAGAAGGCTGTGCTTTTACTAGGTTGGAGGGGCTAAAGATGAGCGCAGACAACCATAGCAAAAGAGTTACTACTACTGGTAGATTCTTTTTCATAAGTGTGATTGAGCAATAATTTATAACTTGGTCTTACTGTTACAATATATGAAATTCCCCAATATATTAACAAATAATTGTCACCAAACTCTATGGCTTACAATGAACTAATGGCAGACCGCATCCGACAGGTCCTCAAAGAGAAGAACACCCGATTTTCTGAGAAGAACATGTTCGGAGGCCTCTGTTTCATGGTAGAGGAAAAAATGTGCATCGGCATTACGAACAAGGATCAGGTCATGGCCCGGATCGGACCGGACCGATACGCTGAAGCACTCACCAAACCCGGCTGCACGGAAATGATGTTTACCGGTAGAGCGATGAAGGGATACGTATTTCTGGATGAAACCGCTACGGATCTTGATTCCGATCTTGAATACTGGGTTCAACTTTGTCTGGATTTTAATCCACTCGCCAAAGCCTCCCGGAAAAAGAAGAAAAAAAAGGTTTAACAAAACAAACACCAGATCATGTTCAGAGGTCACCTATACCTATTGCTACTGCTGCTTTCGTTGGCGAGTTGCCAACAACCACCGGTCGCAGAATCCGACTCACCAACCAATATTCTCTTTGCGATTTCCGATGATCAGTCGTTCCCTCACGCCAGTGCCTATGGTTGTCAGTGGGTGCATACCCCGGCCTTCGACCGGGTTGCCCGCGAAGGGTTGTTGTTTACCCGGGCTTATACTCCCAATGCTAAGTGTTCTCCTTCACGGGCTTGCATTTTGACGGGTCGTAACTCCTGGCAGCTGGAAGAAGCGGCCAATCACGTCCCCAATTTTCCAGCCAAGTTTCAAACCTATGTGGAAGCACTCGCTGCCAACGGTTACGAGGTCGGTTTTACGGGCAAGGGTTGGGCTCCCGGCAATCCGGGAGAGATCAATGGTATCAGGAGGGAACTGACTGGAACCCGATATAGTGACCTAAAAAAAGAACCACCGGCCAAAGCCATGTCGGACATCGACTACGCCGCCAACTTTGCTGCTTTTCTGGAGAATCGCCCGGAAGGTAAGCCATTTTGTTTTTGGTACGGCGCTACCGAACCACATCGACGCTATGAATATGGCGTTGGCGTCCGCAAAGGCGGGAAAAAACTGAGCGACATCGACAAGGTCCCGGCATTCTGGCCCGATACGGATACGGTCCGAAACGACATGCTTGACTACGCCTTCGAAATCGAGCATTTCGATCTTCATTTGGGAAAGATCCTGGAGATCCTCGAAGAGAAGGGAGAGTTGGCCAATACCTTGGTCGTCGTCACCGCCGATAACGGAATGCCCTTTCCCCGGATTAAAGGGCAGGAGTACGAATCCTCCAACCACCTTCCCTTAGCCATCATGTGGAAAAACGGCATTCAAAAACCGGGACGGGTCATCGACGACTATGTAAGTTTTATAGACTACGCTCCGACCTTTCTTGAAGCCGCCGGCATTACTCCGGCTCAAACCAAGATGCAAACCATCACCGGAAGAAGTCTATCCGATATTTTCAATTCGGACCAATCCGGCCAGGTAAATCCGGACCGGGATCACGTGGTGATCGGCAAGGAACGTCATGACATCGGTCGGCCGAATGACTGGGGCTATCCGATTCGGGGCATCGTCAAGGACAATTTACTCTACTTACAGAATTATGAGATCGACCGTTGGCCATCCGGTCATCCGGCGACCGGTTACCTAAACTGCGACGGGAGTCCTACTAAGACCGTATGTCTCAATGCTCGTGAGCAAGTCGGCATGGAAAACTATTGGTCGTGGTCATTTGGTAAACGCCCGGCAGAAGAACTATATCGGCTGGATATAGACCCCGATTGCATGAGTAATTTGGCGGATAATGCCGAATTTGCCCATCTGCAGATGGAGCTGAAACAGTTACTCGAGCAAGTCTTGTACGCACAAGAGGATCCCCGCGCATTGGGCAATGGTCAAGTATTTGATGAATATCTCTATTCGGAAGATCCAAGGCGGAATTTTTTCAACCGCTTCATGGCCGGTGAAGAAATGACGGCCGGTTGGGTCAATCCGGGAGATTGGGAATCAAACTGGGAAGACTTGGACTAAGGTTTCGGTTCAATCACGTCGAATAATTCTCCCTTGGCCACTGGAGAACCTGGTCGCTCGTAACGCAGCTTTGGAATCTCCTCAGTCGTTGCTTTGTGAAAACCATCCTGCATCAAGAAGACGAGAATAAAGCCGACAACTGCCAGTAAGAACCACTTCTGCAGCCCCCGGACCCCGAAAGAACTGAAGAGGATCAAAGCAACCAGTAAAACGGTCAGCGTAGTCATCAATGGCATTTCCTGCGGCAAGAAATGCACGAAAGATTGAATTTCATCGCCGACCTGGTGTAAAAACCAGCGAATGGGTTGGGCCAATTCTCTGAGAAAGGGAATGTCTTCCAGAAAATGAAATAAGTCTTTTTGATAGGTTTGGTAGAGGTAATAGTTCAATCCAGCTGCGGAAAACAAAGTGATACCGGAGTAGATGACCACGCGTTGCGGCCATTGCATCCAACTGTGGGACAACTTTTGAACCTTGGATTCCAGGCGAGCTCCCATGGAATTAACCAATAATGCTGTCATGAAACTCCCCCCTAAGCCAATAATTAGTGCGATGAGCAATGCCTCCATAATTCCTTTCTTTTGACGAGAACAGAAAATACTTAAATCAGAAAATCTCCATGAAGTTGTTCAAAAAAACTTTATTACAACTTCTATATAATTTAATCCTATGTCTCAACAAAAGCCTTTTTTTTAGACGAACGAACTGGTTTCCTCGAAAAGTACGATCGTCGATACCGCATCTTTGGGAATCATAGGAAAATTCGGTATTTTCAGATATAAAACACTTTTTACGACCATGAAGTTTCGTCTTCACAACCTGTGCACTGCTCCCTATTTCGCGATGTTATCGTTGATCCTTAGCGCTTTGAGCTGCCAACAACCAGAAAGTCAGCATACCTCCACGGCCGATGCGGAAGCCCTGTTCGCATTCGAGGTTTACCCACTGCTCGAGGCGAAGTGCTTCGCTTGCCATGGAGAAGACGCCGAAAAACTAGAGGGGGACCTGGACATGCGTTCCCTGGAAGCGATGTTGCAGGGCGGAGCTTCCGGTCAACCCGCCTTAGTCATTGGTTCACCATCAGAAAGCAATATTTATCTGGCTGCTACGCGTCGAGATCCGGATTTTGCAATGCCGCCGAAAGAAAATGATCAACTGTCCAAGGTTCAACTCCGGCAATTGTCCAATTGGATTAAAAATGGTGCTCCCTGGCCGGATGAGGCCCGTCGGCAGGAGATCATTGCCAATACCCCCTGGGACTTCCAGGGCAAGACTCCGGTCAAGACTTCCGGAGGACTGTCCAATTCGTGGTCCAACCGACGTTATGCTCCGGAAGAAATCTGGGCCTTCTATCCGGTGACCGAACAAGAAGTCCCGTGGAAATTTGTTGAATCGCGGGAACACGCCAATCCCATTGATGCTTTCGTCAACCAAAAATTGAGGGAAAATGACTTGAAACCAGGGCCAAAAGCCGAACGAAAGGACCTGATCCGCAGAGCCTACTATGACCTGATCGGTCTGCCGCCAACCGAGTCGGAAATAAAAGCGTTTGTAGAGGATCCATCCGAAGACGCCTTTCAGACGGTGGTGGATCAACTGTTGGCCAGTCCTCATTATGGCGAGCAATGGGGTCGTCATTGGTTGGACATTGTCCGTTACGCAGATTCCGATGGCCAGGCCAACGACTATGCCAGGCCGAACGCCTGGAGGTACCGCGACTATGTCATCCGATCATTTAACGAAGACAAACCTTACGACCAATTTGTGATCGAACAGATCGCTGGAGATGAATGGGCTCCGGACGATGTGGAAATGTTGATCGCCACCGGATTTTTAAGAATGGGACCCTGGGAACATACCAGCATGAGTATCGCGGCGGAAACCCGGCAGTTCTTTCTCGATGACGTCACCAACAGCGTCGGCGAAGTCTTTCTCTCCCAACCACTGCGTTGTGCACGATGCCACGATCACAAATTCGACCCCATTCCTACCCGAGACTTTTATCAGGTTCAGGCCGTGTTTGCCAATACGCAATTTGCGGAAAGGAGGGCTCCTTACCTAACCTCTGAAAATCAATCCATCAGCGATACCGAAAAGGAGATCATTACGCAGTTCATTGCCAACGCTCAGTCAAAGAAAAATATCATATTGGAAAAGGAGGAAAAAGCAGCGAAAGAATGGATGACCACGAGAGGATTGAAATACCTTCCAAAACGGCAGCGACGCAAATTGCCGGAAAACCTACAACCTCCAAGGTACCACGGGCTCACTTACCAGGAGCTCGGATATAAGAAGGCCCTCGACAAACACATGCAGCGCAAAAGAAGAGAGTTGGAGGGATTTGACACCCTGGCGTTTTCCGTTTACAACGGACCGTTAAAAGTACCACACAGCGGCCGTCCCATTCGAATGCCCGAAAACCTGGAAGGAGATCAAGCAGCTACCTTTATCCTGGGGGGTGGTTCCGTTTACGCTCCGACAGAGCGAGTCCAACCGGGAGTATTGTCGGCGTTGCCGGCCCTCCAACCGCCGACCGTGGAAGGCCAGTCGCGAAAGAGCCTGGACGTCGACATACCGGAGACCATGGACCTCCGTCGATTGGCCTTTGCCAAATGGGTGGCTCACCCGGACAATCCGCTGACAACGCGGTCGATCGTAAATCGCGTTTGGCAGCACCACTTCGGAAAGGGCATTGCCGAGAACGCCAATAATTTTGGTGTTACCGGGAAAAAACCGAGCCATCCGGAATTATTGGATTGGTTGGCTCATCGATTTGTCCAGGAAAAATGGTCGATCAAGGCATTGCATCGTCTCATCATGAATTCGCAAGCTTATCAGCGTGCCACCAGCCACCACAATCTGGAAAAAGTAAAGACCGTGGATCCCGATAACACCTTGCTGGCCGTTTTCTCTCCGCGTCGGTTGACTGCAGAAGAAATGAGAGACGCTATGTTGTACGTTACCGGAGAATTGAATATGGAAGTGGGAGGACGTCCGGTCCGTCCGGAAATCCATCAGGAAGTGGCCCTCCAACCCCGACAAATCATGGGATCGGTCGCGCCGGCATACCAACCTTCCCCCACCAGAAAGGATAGAAATCGTCGGACCATTTACGCACTCCGACAGCGAGGTATCATCAATCCCATGCTGGAAGTATTCAATCAGCCAAGCCCGGACTTGTCTTGCGAAAAGAGATCTTCCTCATCGGTAACGCCACAGGTCTTCATGCTTTTAAACGACCGCAGCATCCGGGATCGCGCTATTGCGTTGGCAGCCAACTTGGAAAAACCGGTCGCCGCTGGTGACGATCAGGTCCGCCAGGTATTTCAGGCTATTTTGAATCGCGATGCAGCAAACGAAGAACTGGCCGAATCAAAAGCCTACCTAAAGAAAATGCTGGCCTATCACCGAGAACACGAGCCGCCGGTAGAACCCTATCCGTTAAAGGTGAAGCGAGAAATGTTTGAAGAGATGACTGGCGAAACCTTTGAATTCGAAGAAGAACTAACCGTTTATCAAGATTACGAGGCCGACGTTAAGAGTTGGGAAGTTGATGCCGAGACCAGGGCATTAGCCGATCTGGCCCTGGTATTGTTTAACTCTAATGAGTTTTTGTATGTGTACTGATCCAAAAAAATTCAGACGAAGAGATTTCCTGTATGGCCTCGGCGCCAGCGTTGGAGCCTTGGCCTTAAACAGCTTAATGAGCTGCGAAAATGGAAATAAAGCTCCTGCACAGACCAGTCTTTTGGCGAAAAAGCCGCCGATGGTTAAGGCAAAAGCCAAAGCCTGTATCTTTCTTATGATGGAAGGAGGACCCAGTCACCTGGATACCTTTGACCCGAAGGCAGCACTGGAAAAATACCACCTCTCCAAATTCGTCCGCAAGGGTAAAAATTTTTCGGCCATGTCGCAGGGAGACCGTTACATGGTGAAGAGTCCATTCAAATTCCGGAAAGTGGGCCAATCGGGAGCGGATATGTGCGAACACTTCGTCCATCTTGCTCAGGTCGCCGACGAACTTTGTTTCTACCGCGGTTGTCAGGCGGAATCGGTCAATCACCCGACTGCCCAGTACCATATGAATACAGGAAGCAGATTCGTTGGTGATCCGGCTATCGGTGCCTGGATGACTTACGGATTGGGGTCGCTCAACGAAAACATTCCGGCTTTTATGGTTCTCCCGGAGGTGGCATTTCCACAGGGGGGTGCCGCCAATTGGTCCAATGGTTTCTTACCGGCTCAATTCCAGGGAACGCCACTCAGACCCGTTGGTTCTCCAATCTTAAACCTGGAACCTCCTCCCGGATTAAGCCGATACCACCAAAAGGAAAGTCTCGAATTTCTCCAAAAACTCAATGAGCATCATCGCAGTCAACACGCCGAACACGATGCACTGACCGCCAGAATGAGTAATTACGAACTGGCATTCCGGATGCAGGGTGAAGTTCCGGATCTGATGGACCTTGCCAATGAAGACGAAAAAACCAAGGATATGTACGGTCTGAATAACCCCGCTACCGCCGCTTTTGGAAGAAAATGCCTGCTTGCTCGCCGGCTCGTGGAAAAAGGAGTCCGCTTTGTACAGTTGTATTCCGGCGGATGGGATTCGCACGATTTCCTGCAACGAGCTCACAGCTCATTGATCCGAAGCATCGATCAGCCGGTTGCTGCGCTGATCAAAGATCTCAAAAGAAGGGGGATGCTCGACGAAACACTGATCGTATGGACCGGTGAGTTTGGTCGCAGTCCGGATAATGGTCTACGTGAAGGTGGCATTGCCTATGGGCGGGATCACAACAGTACCGCGATGCCCATGTGGTTCGCCGGCGGTGGCGTCAAGGCGGGACATACGATTGGAGCAACCGACGAAATTGGTGAAAAAGCAGTCGAAGTGGCACACCCCATTCGCGATGTGCATGTCACGATGATGCAATTATTCGGTCTCGATGACAATAAGTTGACCTATTTTCATGGCGGACGGTACAAGCAGTTGTCTCAATTTGGCGGAACGGTCATTAATGAGCTGATCGCCTAAGTTGGTAACCGTCAGACTAGTCTTTAATAATAAGGTCCTTCTTGTTCCAACAAATCTACTTCCGGCATGTGAAAACGCAATGCTTCCAATACCTCTTTGTGTACGAAGGTTTGAAATAGATATCCTCTTTTCAAGGCTTTCAGTTCCAGTAAGTTTAAGGCTCCATTATCGTCTAGATCCGTATGAGACAAATTCAAGATCTCCAGATTAGGCAGTTGGCCCAAAAACGGAATCCCTTCTCCGGTAATACAGGTACGATTCAGATAGATTTCCCGAAGGTTTGGCATCAGACTAAGGGTGTGTAAGGATTCATCGGTAATGTCAGAGCCCGTTAAAGACACCTTGGAAAACACGTGATAAAAAGGTTCCAATTTCAACAAGGCGGGATCTTTTACCGTTTGGGGTGGAAACTCCATGGAAAGTCCGAGATAGAGAGAGTCGGTCGCTGGGTCTGGCGTTACCTTGAGCCCCAACTCGGCGGCTAAGGGAGTGAGTTTCTCTAGAAGTTGATTCCTTTCCCGTCGGTCCTTGATCTGTTTTTGACGGATCTTGGTGATCTGAGGTAAAAAAGAAAGGATGACCTTAGAAAAGGCAGCATCCGCCAAGCCTTCGCCCAACTGTAGATCGGCTCCCGCACCTTCCAGAATCCACCATTTGAGCAGCTCGACAGCCTGAGGGGGCAAGGCGGGCTTTCCCTCCGGGGGCATGTAATCTTCATGGTCAGGTGCCAAAGTTATCCTCGCATACAATTCGCTCTCCTCCGGTTTGCCGGAAACGATCATGGATTTACCGCTTTTGCCGCCTTTATTTATTTCCGGGAGAGAGGTCAGGATGAGTCCCCCTTTGGCCTTTCTTTGATTGTGACAACTGTTGCAATGCTTTTTGAACAACGGTTGAATGAGATCTTGGTAAACCAGGAGTTCCTCTACCGGTTTCTCGGTTCCGGTAGCCGGCCCGACCGAAATCGAAGGCAACAACTCGGTAAGATAATCGACGCCATGCGTCAGTTGACCGCCGCGATGCCCCGTGTAGATCAACAAGAGGTTGGCCCCGATCAAACAGGTCCAGTAGCCATTATTCCACACCTTCTGATCGTTGGTCGATCTTTGACGATGGAACCACCATCCCAGTATAAACAAGAGTCCCAACCCTACCCCACCCCAGAGGTGGTTCTGCACCAATGCTCCTTGATAATCTCCCGAACGGTAGAGGAAATACCCAATCAAAATAGCCGCCAGTGTCGTCAATCCGGCCAATCCTCCGGTCAGATGAAGTATACCCTCATGCACCTTTCCCGGATATTTCAAGGACCAGAGCTCCATCACCAACAACAGGAAAAAAAAGGCGATCGGAAAATGAACGATCAAGGGATGAAAACGACCAAGCGCCGGAAGAAGTCCTTCGGTTCCCGCCTCGGGAGGTGGCAACAGCGGAATAACGATCAATAGTGCCGTCAACAGGAGTAAACACAAATCAGTACGAGTGAATTTCATAGGTCTTCTTTCTATTTTTCAGAAAACAACCGCAAACCTTTTATTTTTGCTACTTCTTGTTGGGCGATTTTTTTTGCACAAAGCGAAATGCGTTGTTCACCGGCCGCCAGTTCAATCACCCCCACATTCAACTCTCCCCAAGTTTGGTCGTTGGCTACCCTTCCCCTGGACATTTGCTCCCGGTTGGTAAATACTTCTCCAATGAATGGGTCAGCGAGGACGGCAGATGTCGAAGCATCGCCGGCTCTTACCTGAATTTCTGACCCTGTCTGTTCCGGAGGACAGCTGTACCTGAGAGAAATGCGGTAAGTGCCTTTTTGTACTACGTCGACATTCCAATAGATCGTGTCCTGTTCCGAATGCCAATTGACAAACCAATCACCCCCCCAGCCTTGCGCACTGGATTGGAATCTAATTTCTCCCGATGGAAACCCCTCATGCGCTGGTAGTTCTACCAACGGTGCTTGGCTATATCCGACCGGAATCGGTAAAAAAGCCCCTAATCCGTCGGTAACCTCTTCGTATTTTCGCAAATAATCGCGGTACATTTTTTCGGCTTCAGCCGGCAATTCTTCCTTCAGGTCAAGATTTTCGCCGGGATCAGACATTAATCGGGTTAAGGCATAGTTGTCCGCTCCATTGACCGTGAGCCGAAATTGCCGGTTCCGGATCGATCCCTTGTATTTATTCCGATTCGTGGAAAAAGTATAGAGGGTGCGATCCGGGAAAACAGCACTTTCCTCGTGAAGAAGAGGAGCAAAGGAAATGCCGTCCAGGGGTAAGGTGGGAATTGGCTGGAGGTCCAGCAGATCGACCAACGTCGGCAAGATGTCAATATGAGCCGTCAATTCATCAATGATCCTACCGCCCTTTAATTGGTTTTTCCAGTAGAAGAAGCACGGCACTCTTACCCCGCCGTCGGAAACAGAGGATTTAGTCCCTTTCATTCCGGCCCGATAACGATTGCCATTGGGGCCATTGTCCGTCATGAAGATGACTAGGGTCTGGTCCAGTAGTTCGGTTTCCTCCAGGGTCCGGAGCAGCCGACCGATATTTTGATCAACCGATTCGATCATTCCATAAATGGATGCATTTCTGATGCTGAGCCCTTGATGGCGATACTTCTCAAAAAGCGACTCCGGAGCGATCAGCGGGGTATGCGGCGCATTGTAGGGCACATAGGCAAAAAATGGTTGGTCTTGATTGTCTAGAATGAATCGTTGAGCGGCCTCCGTAAATACATCGGTAATGTATCCCTTCACTTTTTGCATTTTACCGTCTACTTCCAGGTCCGTATCGTGATACCGGTTCCAATGGCCGGCGGAAAACCCTACGAAAGTATCGAAGCCTTGTCCCTGTGCATTTTGGGGATAGTGAGCGCCATTGTGCCACTTTCCAAAACACCCGGTAGCGTACCCGTTGGCTTTGAACACTTCTGCCAGGGTCACTTCTTCAGATCGCATGGCTTCTCCATTTCTGGTCATCCACGTGGTGCCGGTCCGATAGTGATATCTGCCCGTCAGCAAACTGGCTCGGGTCGGCGCACAAACCGGGCTGACGTAAAAGTGGTTCATGCGCACGCCCTCCTTGGCCAGTCTGTCCTGTACCGGTGTATCGATGCTGTCATTGCCGTGCACGCGTACATCACCAAAGCCCTGATCATCGGTCATAATCAGCAATACATTGGGGGGTCTGGTTTCCGGTGGTGTTTCAGAGGCGCAGCAGTTCATAAAAACTGCCAATAATACGCCGCAGACGATTTTTACTTGATCCTTCATGTATACAGTATTAACGTCGGGAAACAGGTCTTGGCAAAGCGCCGACTTTATTAGCCCAGTCGGTCCACATGGAGGCCATTTTGCCCACCAATTCCCGGTTTTCTTCCGCCACGTTATTCAGTTCCGTTCGGTCTTTTTCCATATCAAACAACTCCCAATTTCCCAACTCCAGATGTTCCGTTTTATCCCAAATAAATGAATTTCTACTGCTCTTAGATACCAGTTTCCATTTGCCCATTCGGACGGCCCGATTGCCTTCATGCTCCCAGTAGATGGCTTCTCTATCGAGCGGTTGGTCATCAAAGGCGGGCAATAGGCTCACCCCTTCCAGGGCGGTAATGGCATTGCCATTGTAAGTCGATGGATACTTTGCATTTCCTACCTCTACACAGGTCGCCATAATGTCGATCAGGTGGCTCGGTGCCTTTCGGAAAGTACCGCCCTGCCGGATGCGCTCCGGCCAGTGAACGATCAACGGTGTGGCAATACCGCCTTCATGTACCCAGTGTTTGTACATCCTAAAGGGCGTATTGCTGGCATTCGCCCATTCCTTTCCATAACCGATGTAGGTATCTGCGGGTCCCGGCATGGTTCCCTCTCCTCTTCTGACGGGTTTGCCGTCACGGGTAATGGGCGGAATCATTTCCGTCTGCCATTGTCCGGACTCCATTGGCGCTGCTGTTCCATCCTTCTCCAGAAAGGCCGGACGCCTGCTCCCTACTTCCTCGGCACATCCTCCGTTGTCCTGCAAGAAAAAGATCAGCGTATGATCGAGCTCTCCCTTTTGCTCCAAGGCCTGGATAATCCTGCCAATGCCCTGGTCCATACAATCGACCATGGCCGCGTATACTTCCATTCTGGCGGCCTGCCATTCGTGAAGATCCCCGGTCTCATCCCAGGCTTGCCCGGTAGTATCTCTGGGAGCCAATCCCCAACTGGCATCGATTAGTCCCATGGTTTTCATTCTCTCGTATCTTTCGCGACGCAGGGCTTCCCACCCGGCATCGTATCGTCCTTCGTATTTAGCGATGTCTTCCGGTAAGGCGTGCATCGGCCAATGAGCTGCCGTATGAGAAACGTAAATAAAGTAGGGGTTATCCTCCCGGTGCTCCTCGATGTATTGAACGGTCTTATCATTGATCTCATTGGTATAGTAGAATCCTTCCCCCGGTGCAATATAATCGTTTTCAAGGGTCAATGAACTGGGGTCATAGAAGCTTCCAGCCCCCTTGATGGTTCCGAAAAAGCGGTCAAATCCCCGTTGTCGCGGCCAGTTGTGCTTCTTGGGGTTCTCAACCGCTGCCGGGTCATAAGGAGTAACGTGCCATTTTCCAGCCATGTAGGTAGTGTATCCTGCTGACTTCAATACCTCGGCAATGGTTACGGCCTGATTGCTGAGGTCTCCCTGAAAGGAATGCCCTCCCCTGTTTTCCATCATATGCCCAACTCCGGCCTGGTGCGGATACAAGCCGGTTAGTAGGGAAGCTCGCGTGGGACAACAACGGGCATTGTTGTAGAATTGCGTGAAGCGGAGTCCATTTGCGGCCAACGCATCCAGGTGAGGAGTATTGATTTCGCTCCCGTAGCAACCGATATCGGAATACCCCATATCGTCTCCCATAATTAAAATAATGTTGGGAGGTATGGCTTGTCTATCGGTTGAGATTTCGCGACAGGAAACAACTAAAAAAAACAACGCCAAGATTGGTATTAGCGCACGCATGTTGGATTCGTTTTGTAACGGTCAATATCTATTCGATGGTCTTTCACAAGATAATCAATCTCACAAATTCTTGCCCTATGTCCCAATAATATGTCTGCCGGGATCGTTCAATTTCCGAATACGCTTGAACTGCAACCTCTCGATAATCAATCGCAAAAAATCCCGGGATTTCCTACCCCATGGTAAGATATAGTTGTAATCACCAGTAGTACTATTAAAATATTTGCTTTAATAAGTTATATTCGTAAGGCAGTAATCACCAGCCCCACATTTAGCATTTGTCGATCACAAAGCTCTTATTTTCTTGAATTCGATAACATTGAATCAATCTGATCAAACAGAAATAGTCAAACTCTAACACATGAAGAAAAAATCGACTAAAGTAGCTGTTGTGAAACCCTCTGCCCCTACCAGCTTAGCTGCGTATTCGGGAGAATGGGGTTTCAAGCAAGCCGCTCATCTGCTGAGGCGTACCATGTTTGGTCCGACCCTCGAGCAGATTGAAGAGGCGGTGGCCGAAGGGTTGAGCGGGACTCTGAACAAACTGTTTACAGACCTACCCATGCCCACCGACCTTCCCATCAATTACTATTTTGAAAAAGATCCCGATGTACCGGTGGGTGAGGTTTGGTTGAACGCCCCTTACAACCGGGAAGCCAATCCACGGTATTCCAGAAAGCTGTCACTTTTCTCCTGGACCATGCAACAAATGCTTAAGGAGGGAGTCTCCGCCCGGGAAAAGATGGTACTTTTTTGGCACAACCATTTTGTAACGTCGATCCAGGCCGTTAATGATCCGAAGTTCCACTATCATTACATTTCACTTTTCCGATCCCAACCTTGGGGGGATTTCAAACAATTGGTTAAGGACATTACCATCGATCCAACGATGCTGCGTTACCTCAACGGCAATAAGAGTACGGAAAAAGCACCTAACGAAAACTACGCCCGGGAATTATTGGAATTGTTCACCATTGGGAAAGGACCTTTCGCCGGACCGGGCGACTATACGACGTTTACCGAACAGGATGTATTGGAAATCGCCAAGTCACTGACCGGATGGAGAGACCGGGGATTCTACACCAAAGAATCGGATGTTGCCGTCGAATCCTATTATTCTTCCGGACGACACGACAAGTCGGACAAACAATTGTCTCATCGATTCAATAACGCCGTTATCAAAAACGGCAATGGTCAGGAATACAGTCAGGTCATCGACATCATCTTCGAGCAAGAAGAAGTATCACGCTTTATTTCCCGCAAATTGTATCGGTGGTTTGTCTATTACAAAATTGATGATCAGATCGAGGCGACTGTGATCGAGCCGATGGCGCAGATCCTTCGTGACAACGACTACAATATCCGGCCTGCTCTTATGGCGCTATTAGCCAGCGAGCATTTTTACGGTAGTCGTACGATTGGTCCCATGATCAAACATCCGATCGATTTTATGATCTCTACGCTCAAACAGTTGCAGGTGGCCTTCCCCGAAGATGACCTCACCAAATACTACCAGATCAATTGGCAGTTGTTCCGGCTTTTGCCGCAATGGCAAATGGAATACTACAATCCACCGAACGTGGCCGGTTGGAAAGCTTACTATCAGGAACCGGTCTACTATCGGACCTGGATCAACTCGGTCACTCTCCCCAAAAGAATGGATTTCACCAATCTGATCACCAGCTCCAGGGGCTTCAAAAAGAATGGCGTTGTGCTCAAAGTCGATCCTTTGCGCCTGTTGCAATCCATGCAAGACGCCGACGATCCGAACGCGCTGATCGAAAATTTTGCCAAATTGTTGTTGCCCAGGCCACTGACCGACCGACATCGAGAACTGTTGAAAGAAGCACTGATTCCCGGGTTGCCAGACTATGAATGGACCGTAGAATACGGTCAATATCTCGAAGGCGACAACTCTCTGAAGTCATCCCTGGAAAATAAGTTACTCAATCTGATCCGGGTAATGTTGACATTGCCGGAATATTATCTGAGCTAGGCCCATTAAATAATTTCACTAATGAAAAGAAGAGATTTTATCAATAGCATGGGCGCTGGCATTGCCACCCCGATCCTTTTAAACGGCATTGGTTTGTCGATCATGCCGAGATCCAGCCTTTCCAGTTTTATCAATTCTGACAACGATCGCGTATTGGTTTTGATACAGTTGATCGGAGGAAACGACGGATTGAACACCATTGTTCCAATCGACCAGTATGCCGGTTTAGCTGCCGTGCGCCCAAATATCGTACTCCCACAAAAGGAGTTGCTGAGCATCAGTGACAAGGTGGGACTGCACCCGTCGCTGGCCAATATCCATTCCCTGTACCAAGAAGGCAAAATGGGCATCGTACAAGCCGTCGGTTACCCCAATCAAAACCGCTCCCACTTTCGATCTACCGATATTTGGACAACGGCTTCGCCTGCCGATCAGGTCTGGTCTTCCGGTTGGCTCGGACGTTATTTTGAAAATAGCCACGCTGCTTATCCGGAAGGCTACCCAAACGACACTTTTCCCGATCCCTTTGCCATCACGATGGGGTCAATAGTGACAGAAACCTGTCAAGGTACTGCCACCAACTTCAGCCTGGCGGTGGAAGATCCGTTCTCGCTGATCGAACTGACGGATTCACAGGCCGGCAGTGAGCAGGAAGATGAGCCTTATTATGACGAACTCAATTTCTTAAAACAGACCATCTCCCAGACTAATGCCTATTCCCGAACCATCTTTGATGCCGCGGAAAAAGGTGGAAGCCGCGCTACTTATCCGGACACTAGACTGGCGCGTCAATTCAAAAATGTTGCCACCTTGATCAGCGGCGGATTAAGAACTAAG
The DNA here is from genome assembly GCA_028284395.1 of Saprospiraceae bacterium. Classification (GTDB taxonomy): domain Bacteria; phylum Bacteroidota; class Bacteroidia; order Chitinophagales; family Saprospiraceae; genus JANQRV01. Next base: position 774 of record JANQRV010000201.1, on the reverse strand, counting down.
GTCTACCTGGTCAGTATCGGTGGTTTTGACACCCACGCCGATCAGGTAGTGGAAAGCAACATCATGACGGGTGAACACGCAGAGCTGCTCAACACCTTGTCGGAAGCGGTTAAGGCTTTTCAAACCGACTTGCAACAGCTGGGGCTGGAAGAAAGGGTGTTGGGCGTCACCTTTTCGGAATTCGGAAGGCGAATCCGGTCGAACGACAGCTTGGGAACCGATCATGGGACGGCTGCCCCATTGATGCTATTCGGGTCCTGTGTCAATTCTCAGATACTGGGTGAAAACCCGGAGATCGATAAAGAGGTCGATAAAAAGGCTGGTGTACCCATGCAATTTGACTTCCGGGATGTTTATGGATCCATCCTGACCGATTGGTTTGAAGTGCCGGCAGAAGACGTCAGGAACATTCTCCAACATGATTACGAGCATTTGCCCGTCATCGGTTCCTGTTCGGTCACCACTCCGGTGGACAACTTTTCGCTTGAACCGGTCAGTAGTAAAGTCTTTCCAAATCCATTTAAAGAAATGACAACCATCGATTTCCATTCGGATGGAGAAAGGGTACATTTGACGATCTTCGACGCCGTCGGAAGCCGAATAAAAGTATTGGTAGATCAGACACTTCCTGCTGGTCAACACCAGATAAATTTTGACGCTCGGCCGCTTGCCGCCGGATCTTACTTTTACCGGCTTCAAATTGGAAGGCGAGTCACTACCAAGTCAATGCTAAAGCTTTAAATTACAGGTATCGATTTGTCGGTTGCTCTTAGA
>JANQRV010000198.1 GCA_028284395.1 Saprospiraceae bacterium | reverse complement strand
CCAAGTTCGATGCGGAGCAGGTGTGGGAAAAATTTGCGTCCGGAGCGTTGAATCTCTTCATGGCAGTACCCACGATCTATTTCAAATTGATCGCTTACTGGAAGCAGGCGGATGAACAGGAAAAAAAGCGCCTGTCTGAAAGTTGCCAGCATTTCCGTCTGATGGTTTCCGGCTCGGCTGCCCTGCCGGTTTCAGTTTTAGAGCAATGGCAGTCGATCAGCGGACTGGTATTGCTCGAAAGATACGGCATGACTGAGATTGGCATGGCCCTGTCCAATTCGTATCGGGGAGAGCGAAGGCCGGGGCACGTAGGACTACCATTGCCTGGCGTCGGCTTGCGATTGGCCAATGAACAGGGACTGCCGGTCGAACTCGGAGAGGAAGGTGAAATACAGATCAAAGGGGCTAATGTGTTTTTGGAGTATTGGGAAAACGTAGAGGCTACCAAGGCAGCCTTTACGGATGATGGTTGGTTCCAAACCGGTGATATTGCCGTGTTCAACAATGGAAGTTATAAGATTCTCGGGCGTAACTCGGTCGATATCATCAAATCCGGCGGGTATAAGATCTCCGCGTTGGAGATCGAGGAAGTATTGCTTAGACACCCTCAGGTGAGTGAATGTGCCGTAGTTGGATTACCCGATGAAGAATGGGGGGAAGTGGTGGCCGCCAGCTTGGTTGTTGACGGATCGGACATCGATCCGGAAGCCTTAAAAGAGTGGTTGAAAGAGCAATTGCCAGCTTATAAGGTTCCGAGGAAATTCCGGGTGGCGGACACCTTGCCGCGCAATACTTTGGGGAAGGTAACCAAAAACGAATTGAAAAAAATATTCCTGGATAACTAAAGCATAACTGCATGGACTTTCTAACGGGATTGCCCTATTGGGGTATTTTGGTCATTGTCATTCTCAACGCTATCCTCGTCTCTAGAATGGACATCAAAATCAACGAAGAGGAGGAATAGCCGCCGCAAATACCAAACTTTTTAAACAAGACAAAACGAATGAACTACTTTTCGGAGCACGGCGTCGTGCTGATTTTTACCGTCATTTACACCCTCTTTTGTCTCTACATCGGGTGGTTTTTTAAAAATAAGGCCAAGCAGGGGGTTGGCGAATACTACGTCGCAAAACGGGAGATTCCGGGTTGGGTTGTTTCGTTGGCTTTCTTCTCTACCTTTGCCAGTACTAATACCTACATCGGGCAAGCGGGAATGGCTTTTCAGTACGGCCTTTCCTGGGCTTGGGTAGGTCTGTTCTGGGCCATTTTCTGTGTGATTTCATGGCTGGTCTTAGGGCCCCGGATGCGCAACCAAACGGCATTGCTAAAGTCCTATACCATTCCCGACTATTTCCATTTTAGGTATAAAAGCAATCTGGCCCGTTCCATTCGGATTTTATCCGCTTTTACCATCCTTTTTGCAACCATTTGGTACATGACCGGTATCGCTAAGGGGTGTGCTCACGTATTGACTTCTGTTTTGGATGTTCCCTATCCTTTGGGCGCTTTCCTAATTATTTTCATTACCTGCGCGTATACTTCGTGGGGCGGCATGTACAGCGTGCTGTGGACGGATGCCATTCAGGGGATTATGATGTTTGCAGTTGCCATCATCATGGTGTTATTGCCTTTTATCTTTGTCGGAGGTGTCGAACCGCTTTTCGATCAAATGACTGCGGTGCAACACTTAGGTAAAGATGGCCGCCCGATTGGGGATGGTCTGATCACTTTTGGGTCCTTGGTCTCATTCATGTACATATTGGGAATTGGCTTGGCAGTGGGAATGAAACAAATATCGGAGCCGCGTTGTCTCATTCGTTTTTATTCGATCGATAATGCCAAGAGCATGAAGTTTGCCATGATTTGGACGCCGATCTTCCTCGGGGTATCATTGGTATGCGTGATGGGACTAGGAGCGTTGGTCCACGGTATGGTATCTGAAGAGGAAGCTTCCTTTTTGATTGAAAATACCGACCAGGTCGTAGGGTTCATGCTGGCGAAATTTGGCAATCCATTGATCAGTGGGATTTGTGTGGCCGGACTCTTTGCCGCGGGTATGTCTTCTCTGGCATCCGTTATCTTGATTGTTGGGACGGCTTTTGTGAAAGACATATGGCATGTGGTACGGCCGTTGGAGGATCGCAAATTGATTCGCAACACTAAGTGGACGATGTTTTTGTATTGTGTCATTGTGTTTTTGGTCACCCTCTACCCGCCGGCGGGTATTGTGGAGCTCTCTGCCTTTTCCGGAGCAGTTTTCGCCGCCAGTTTCTTCCCCGCGATTTTTGGGGGATTGTACCTGAGGTGGGGAACCGATCTGGGCGTTTTGTCTTCCATGATTGCGGGCATTGCTTGCAATGTCGTTTGGCGATTTGGTTTTCGTTTCCGGGTCGAGGGTCTGAGCGATATTCACGAGGTAATCCCCTCTTTTATTTTTGCCTTTCTGGTCTACGTCGTAGTTAGTAAATTGACTCAGAACCGCGTTCCGGATCGCAACATGCTCGATCGATTATTTGGATAGAAAACGTTATCTTTCGCCAAGATAAAAACAAGCTATGCCTAGAAAGAACATTTCCTCCGGAGCGGAGTGGGAAGATATTGTCGGATACTCCCGTGCAGTGCGCATTGGCAATACCATTGAGGTGGCTGGAACTACTGCCGTCGAAAATGGTGAGGTGGTGGGCAAGGGAGATCCCCACACCCAGACGATTAAGGTGTTGGAGATCATTCGGGCGGCGTTGGAAGAAGCCGGAGCGGAAATCTCCGACGTCATCCGCACCCGGATCTTCGTCACCGATATTACTCATTGGGAGGCGGTCGGTCGGGCCCACGGCACTTTTTTCAAAGACATTAAGCCCGCAGCTACGATGGTTGAAGTAAGTGGTCTGATCGATCCGGATATGTTGGTAGAAATTGAAGCAACGGCTTTATTGGATAAGCCCAGCACCATGTATTGGCGCTAGATTAAACCCATTATCAATTATCCTTTTTTAATATATTTCCGTATTTTTTCATTTCAAATATTGGCAGTCTTCACAGGATTTGCTTTCTTTGTCTTGCCACAAGTCTAATCTAATCTATTTTTTTCTTGCAATTCCCGCAAGAAACTCCCTCAGGAGTATGCCGAAAATCCTTCAAAGAGTAGGCCTTTAACATTATTCTTTCTGATTAATGGAACCTAAAATTTTACGTACAAGCGTCCTCGCTTGGAAACGAGGAGTTATTAGACGTGGTCTCACTTTCCTATTCCTGTTTGGTCTGGTTTTTGGGCACGCCCAGGACTTGATCTTGGATACACAAAAGGGAAAGATCCTGAGGTCTCAGACCCCAATATTTAAGAACTCTACCCTTAAGTCACCATTTCTCTTTAAAGAGAAATCTGTTCAAGAGGAGGGTATGGTATTTCTCGATTTAAAGAAAAGTGTTCACAAGGAAATACTGCGTGCCAAATCCGACTATATCGAGATTACTATTCCCGTGGACGAGCGGCATAAAGTCGAATTAGAATTGAATAGAGTAAATATTTTGTCTCCGGACTTCGCCATGACCACTAGTGGAGGTAAAGTAGATGATAGCTTTCACGAAAGCACTGTTTTTTACCGAGGGAAGGTCAAGGGCATTTCCGAAGGTTGGGCAGTGGTTAGTGTTTTCGATACTCAGATCAACATTACCATCAATGGAGAGAGCGGGTACTATACGCTTGGTAAATTGACCGATAGTGAAAGTTATGTGTTCTACAATGAATCTCGAGTTGTACCGGCTCAACAGGTTAATTGTAACGTCGACGATGAGGGAATTCGCTCTAACTTACCGAGGAACCCAAATCAAATTGGATTGAGGGAAAGATTAAATGCCTGCCCCATAAGAATTTATTTTGAGGTTGATTATGAGACCTACCAGTACTATAGAAGAGATGCGCAGGCTGCTTCCACGGCGGCTATGTCTCTTTTTGCGGACGTCGCCGCAATCTACAATGACATAGGAATTCCCTTAGAAATATCTGACATAAAGGTTTGGGAAACGGAAGATCCCTATGGAGATAGTCGTGACTATCGGGCCACGGCGGATAATGCGGGCCGGGTTTTACAGGATTTTGGAGCAAATGTGCAAGGAAAGTTCGACGGACGTCTTGCCCATTTATTAACCATTGATACCGCTGCTAATTTTGGAGGATGGGGTGGATGGGCCAGTGTAGATGTTTTGTGCCGAGAATCGGGAAATTGGGGCATGACCGGAGTAAGCTCCGGATACAGAACTTATCCCGCCTTCTCTCTGGCTACCAGCACCTTGGCACATGAACTGGGACACAATTTCGGCTCTTTGCATACACATCGGTGTATTTGGGGCCCGAACGGCAACCGGCCAATTGATAATTGTGTAGCCTTCGAAATCCCACCGCCGAGCGATCCTGATGGACCGACTCCAACCTGCGGTGATGTTATTAATGAGGATGATGAGGATCACAAAGGAACCATTATGAGCTATTGCGGAGGTGAAGGCGTCTTGGAGTTTTACTCAGGTGGTAGTAGTTGGGATGGACCACGGGAGGTGATCTATGGCAATTATCTGGAAGCTTTGGATAATTGTTTGAAAGAAGTCACCGTCTATCTGGATAACGACGGTGATGGTTGTGGCGGAATTAACGCCGCTATGACGGTTTGTGCGGACAACATTCCCGACAATGCGGTTTTGAACAATCTGGATTGCGACGATACCAATGAAGACGTCAACCCTAAAGCTCCGGAAATTTGCGGGAATGGAATTGACGATAATTGCAACGGAGTGGTTGATGAACCTACTCTAGCCTTGAGCTTTGATGGGGATGATGATACTTTGGATTTCGGTAGCTCAGCAGGAAGCTTCGGAGAGGGGGATTTCACCATCGAAATGCGAATTAGAACTTCGGCCAGAAATCATGTCATCCTTTCTAAAAGACCAACCTGCGGTCCTGAGAATAGCTATTGGGATATTAGAATTACCGAGGAAGGCTTTGTCGCTTTCGAAAGTGACGGTAGCACTTCTAATACCAATGGAACATTTGTGGCGGATGGAGAATGGTATCATATTGCCATTACAAGACAGAACGGTACTTTAAAAATTTATGTTGACGGTCAAAACCCGAGTGAATCTACATCAAATCTCAATTTCAGCAATGGTGCCGATCTCGTCATTGGAACCCATGTGTGTAATCAATTCGGAAATAGAAGCTTCAACGGTAGTATTGATGAGCTTCGTTTCTGGAATGTGTCGAGAAGTGGCGAAGCCATCAATGAACTGCAAGACGCATCCTTACCGCCTAACCAGCAAGGATTGGTAGGCTACTATGATTTTAATAACCTATCCGCAAAGGGAGGAAGACCCAACCTGGACCAAACGACCGTAGTTGATCGTGCCGGCAATAATAACGGAACACTCTCCGGTTTCGAATTGGATGGAACAAATTCCAATTGGGTAGATGAACAAGGAGACGGTGTAACGGAGGATTGCGAAGAAGATAATGATGCTGATGATGACGGTATAGAGAACGATGACGACAATTGCCCCGCTGCGCCCAATCCCAATCAGGAAGACTTCGACGGCGACGGGCGGGGAGATGCTTGCGACGAAGACGACGATAATGACGGCGTAAATGATGAGGAAGATGCTTTCCCATTCGATGAAACGGAAACTAAAGACAGCGACGGCGACGGCATCGGTGACAACACTGACAACTGCCCGAATATCGCCAATGATGACCAAACTGATAGCGACAATAACGGCATCGGCGATGCCTGTGAGGGCGTTACGGACGCGGATGAAGATGGCGTTGCAGACGACGAGGATAACTGCCCGGCGATTGCCAATGCCGATCAGGCGGATTTCGATGGTGATGGATTAGGGGATGCCTGCGATGAAGATGACGACAACGACGGTACCAATGATGAGGATGATGCCTTCCCGTTTGACCCAACGGAAACAACTGATGGTGATGGTGACGGCATTGGCGACAATGCTGATAACTGCCCGATTACCTCAAATGAGGATCAGGCGGATAGCGATGAGGATGGAATTGGCGATGCCTGTGAAGAACCCGATGCCAATGTATGCGTTCGGGAAACGCAAAAACTAGCGGCATCCGATCGCGCGGCAAACGACTTTTTCGGAAACAGTGTGGCCATCTCCGGAAGTTATGCCATTGTGGGGTCGGCCAATCCGGAAGAGGCTTCCAATGGGTATACGACCCTTGAGCCTCGGACCGCTTATATTTTTGAACAAAACGATGCGGGTGAATGGACAGAAATACAGGCATTGTCTTCTTCGGATCTGACGCAGGATGATCGGTTTGGTATCAGCGTAGCGATAGCGGGAGATTATGCAGTTGTCGGGGCGGATGCCAAAGACGATGCCGGTGCGGTTTATGTCTTTAGACGCAGCGATGACGGCAGTTGGCAAGAAGTACAAAAAATCATTGCCTCTGATAGCGCTCCCAGTCAGGCATTTGGAAATAGTGTGGCGATGTTGGGCGACTACATCGTTGTAGGTGCTCCTGCCGATGCTCAGGCTGGCTCGGCCTATATTTTCAAACGTACCGCCGGCGATAGCTGGGAGGAAGTACAGAAGATTGCAGCATCAGATGGAGGCAGCAATGACTTTTTCGGCGGACAGGTAGCCATATCGGAGGATTACATCGTAGTAGCGGCCACTGCTAACCGCACGGATGCCAATGGTGGTAATTCCTTGTTTGGAGCCGGTGCGGCTTACGTCTTCGAAAGCAACGCTGATGGTAGTTGGCAAGAAGTACAAAAGATCGTTGCTGCGGATCGGGAAGAAGTAGATGCCTTTGGTTGCAGCGTATCGGTGTTCGGAGAGCAAATCATCGTAGGGGCTGATGGTGAAGATGAAGATGTCGATGGTGGCAGCTCCATTCTTTCTTCAGGTTCGGCTTACATATTCGAACGCAGTGCCGATGGTAGCTGGCAGCAGACCCAAAAAATTGTTGCCTCCGAGCGGGCATTGGGTGCTGGTTTTGGTAATAGTGTAGCTATGACGGAAGATTATCTGGTTGTCGGCGCTATGAATGACCGGAAAGATGCCAATGGAAGGAATTCCGTTTCGAGGGCTGGTGCCGCATATGTCTTTAATCGCAACAGTGACGGTGTCTGGGAAGAAATCCAGAAAATTGCCGCTGCGGATCGCGAAAGAGGTGTTCAATTTGGAGGGTCAGTAGCTGCTTCGGGAGACTTCATTATGATCGGGGCCGACGGCGAGGACGACGATGGTGATTGTAAGAACGCCATGGAAAGAGCTGGTTCGGCCTATATTTTTGAAGCATCTTGTAATACGGATGAGGAGAATATCGCATGGCGCTCGGATGGTGATGAAGGTTTGCCGGCTGGAATAGCCGCTTCTCAAAACTCCATCTTCACGACCAACATGAAAATATTTCCCAATCCTTCTCCGGGACAAACGACCATTCAATATGAACTGGAAGCCTCCACTTCTGTTGTTTTGGAAGTCTATGATTTAAACGGACGGCGGATGGCGCAACCGGTGGTTAGCAATGTCCAGGAAGCTGGTGAATATCGAGTGACGCTGGATGGCAATGATTACTCCGAAGGAGTCTATCTGGTTTACCTGAAAACTGCCAACAAGGTCATTTCACAACGGTTGGTGCTAATGGATTAAAATCATTTGATCCCATAGGATCTAATTGAGAATAGATTTGAGAAAAGTCGTGTCCGGAGGACGCGACTTTTCTTGTTTCAGGCCTAACCTAGATACCCTCCAATCCGGCTGTAGATCATCTCCGGTTGCCAATTCTTATCTGGACCTAAATTCATCATGAAGCCCGTTCGAAAGACCCTATAGCCCCGATCCGAAAGGTGCCGGCAAAAAGTCCGGTTGGCTTCGGGAACCACTACTTTTACTATTTTTTCACGTGCTCGCTTTTGGAATAGGGCGTTACCTGACTCCCCGTCTGTGGCAATGATCAATCCCTCTCCCAGGTCAGGTAGATAAAAGCCTGATATTTTACGATTAGGAGATTGATAAACGAATCCGTTGGGGAGGAAGTGCTTTAAGATCGGGCTTCGATCTTCTCCAAAAGCCCGTTCGTCTAACTCGTAAAGTTGGGGCCGGTCCCGGTCGGTGATCGGACGGATGCGCGAAGTATTTGCCGTTGCACTCATCTTTACGGGCTTGTCGAAGAATTGAAAAGTAGCGGTATCCTTGAAACCCAATTGGTGATAAAGTGACCGGCCAGCGGCAGTGGCAATGAGGAATAGTCGTTCTCGATTTCTGGAAAAAGCGAGGTCCGTCAGGGCCCGGGTGATTCGGCGGCCGATTCCCCTGCGCTGAAACTCCTTACGGACAATAATGTTGCCCAGCCAGGCACTCTGGTCGGTGAGAATGACTTGTCCAATTCCCACAATGGTGCGATCCAGCATGGCTTTAATCGGCAAAAAGTAAGGGCGGGAGAAATGACTGCGAAAAACCAGTCGAACATCTCCCCATTCCGGAGGTTGAATACGGGGTATTTCTTCAATGTCTTCGAACTGCAACGGAAGCAGCTCTATTTCGTCGGGCATTTTTGAGCTCTAATTATTTGACCAGGATCACATCTCCCTTTTCGATGACGGTTTCGCCGGTAATCAACAAAACTTCAGCCATGTAAATGTAAACGGCTGGAGGTAGTCGCTGCTGATTGAAAGTGCCGTCCCAACCAGAGCTGGGATCGCCGTCCAGGAGATTGTTCCTTTCGAAAATAAGATTGCCCCAGCGATCCAGAATGCGCAGGGTTTTAACCATTTCTACGCCTTTGGCCATGTTGAACATGAAAATGTCGTTCACACCGTCATTATTAGGAGAAAAGGCATTGGGTGCAAATAACAGTGCTTCGCGCCGGACCGCGATAAAAGCTTCTGCAGTGGCAGTACAGCCCGATCGATCGGTTACACGGGCAAAATAATTGGCAGAACGAGTCGGACTGACCACGGGGTTCAGACAGCCGTCACAGCCC
>JANQRV010000184.1 GCA_028284395.1 Saprospiraceae bacterium | reverse complement strand
TTACTCCAATTAGCAAGAAAAGAGAGGAAGATACTTCACCTCCGACCATCAGATTAATAATGGCCTGAATGCCCAGGGGCAGCGAAAGTGTAATCAATCCCGCAAAAATAGCATAGAGGTAGATGTAACTAATGTCCTTCCTATCCAATTCCAGCAAACGGAAGAAGCGTTGCGTCGATTTCATCGATAGTAGATTTGCAGTTTTTTTTAAATAGATGTTCCTGTTGTGATATTGCTAAAAGACCCTGGCGTCCCGAATGATGTCTTCTCTGGTTTTACCATGTGGAGCCGGTCTTTCTTTTTCGTCCAGGTTTACAAAAACAATTTTCTCGATTCGAATAATGGTCTGTTTGGTCACGATATTACGAACTTCGCAGCGAAAGGTAATGGAAGTTCGGCCGATCTTTGAAAATTCTAAGCCAATTTCAATAATGTCTCCCTGCCGGCCGGAGCTGACAAAGTCAATTTCGGAAATGTATTTGGTTACTACTTTACCCCTCCCCAGTTTAGACATGGCATAGATGCCTGCCTCCTCATCGATCCACTTTAGTAGTTGGCCGCCAAACAAGGTATTGTTGGCATTCAGATCACCGGGTTTGATCAATTTACGGGAGTAGAATTTCATAATTTCGTCAATTGTAGAATAAAGGGAGCCGACAATTTTGCCGGCTCCATAATAAGGAGACATCTATTAAATAGGAAGGTATTAGCTACTTACCTCCCTCTTCGCCTGTCAATAATACAGGCATATCTCCATCGGAAATCACAATTTTAGTATTGGGCGATTTCGCTAGTTGCATGAATGCTTCGATCGATTTGAATTGAAGCACTTGTGGGTCTAATCCTTCGGCAATGATGTTTTGCGCATCGCGGATTCCTTCGGCTTCGATTCTCTTACGCTCCGCCTCTCTTCTTTCTTCCTGTAAGACAAATTCCATCCGAAGTGCTTGTTGCTCTGCCTCCAGTTTTTCTTCAATGGCACGCGCCAGATTTCTCGGCAACTGAATACTTTTAATGAGCACAGCCTCGATGATAATGCCCTTTCCATCCAGCAGTGTCGTCATTTGAGACTGGATCTCTTTCTCAATATTTCCTCTTTGGCCGGTGTGCATGTCTTTGGCGTAGAACCTAGAAGTTACATCGGCAATAGCCGAACGGAATACAGGTAGTATGACATTCCTTTCATATTCCCGGCCGACCGTACGCAACAACGCCGGAGCATCCTTCGAAATGACATTGTAAAGGATGGAAATCTCGGCTTGGATATTTAGTCCTTCCTTGGATGGGAGACTGAGCCCTACCTCCAGATTTTCCGTTTGAACAGGAATTTTAATCATGGCGGTCGTGAAGGGATTAAAGATCTTAAGTCCTTCTGTATAAGTTTTATCAGCGTATTTGCCGAAGGTTCTCTTAACCCCGACTTCACCCTGACGGATTACTGCGCAACTACTAAACCCAACAATCAAAAAAATGAGAGCCAATAACTTTGTTTTCTTCATGATGTTCGATTTTGGTTTACAAAATTTGCAATGTTAATTATGCTAAAAGGAGCAAAGATTATTTTTCTCCGGCAGCCATACCTCCATCTGTTTGCGACTGATCGCTGATGGGGTTTGAATCGATTTCTCGATAAAGGGCCGAAAATGCCAAGAACTCCAGCATATCGGTTACTGAATCGGTAAAGATTCGGTCTTGTTGGTATTTAATATCGGTCAAACGGGGCAAATGAGCAGCGAAGTAAAGGGTATTATTTGCCGTCTCTACCAAGGTGCTGGCCAGTGTTCTTGGATAAGCAAATTCCGAGTTGATCTCCAGAAATATATCGGCAATTTTTCCGCAGAGAGACTTGTAAGACAAAAAGAATCCCTCTTTATTCTCCTGGTCAACAGATTTGCTGTGATACCCTTTTGTCCCTTCGGTGACGACAATCCGGTGCAAGGCGTCCTCGTTCACAAAATCGATGTAAGTGTTCCTGCGAGCTGAGTCGACTATGATACCAATGGCAATCTTCAATTTTTTCACCGGATCGTTGATATTCATCGTATTGAAGTCGATGCGGAACTTCATCCATTCCCAATACCAATTGAGCAGGTATATAAATAGCAGGTGTTTGTTTTCGAAATATCGATACACAGATGCTTCTGTGGACTTAATCTTAGTGGCTAGTTTCCTGAAAGTGAATTGTTCGAAACCAATCTCATCGATCAGTATGATACTTTGCTGTACGATCCTTTTTCCCAGATCGGTTTTTTGCGGATCCCGCAGATAAAGCCTTTCATTAATATCAAGATTGACGCTTATACTTGCCATAATACTCCGATTTTTCGATTTTAAGGAATCAGTTTTTTTTACGCTGCATTCAAAGAATGATTGCTCAGATATTCGCTGCGTTTCCGAATGGCACGTTGCAATTTTCGGCGGGCCTGAAAGATCCTGCTTTTGACCGTGCCAACCGGAATTTCCAGTTCGGCAGAAATTTCCTTGTAACTATAACCCTCGTAACTCATCAGGAATGATTTTCTGAGCGGTGCATCCAGATCTTGAACAAGTCGGTTAATCTCCTCATAATCTATCCTCAACTCACCGAGATTCTGTACCGACAAGGAACAATTCTCCAACAAATAGTCCTTTTCCTGAGGGTCGATCTGGTTGACCATCCGCTTTTTCTTCCGATAATCATTGACAAAGGCATTGTACATGATGGTCATCAACCAGCTGCGTAAATTCGAGTCCTTTCTAAATTGGTGCATATTCTTGAAAGCCCGATAAGCCGTTTCCTGAAATAAATCCATTGCCGCATTCTTTTCCCTCGTCAAACGATAAGCGTAGTTTCGAAGAGTTGCTTCCAATAAGTTGATCCCGTTAACCAATTTTATCTGATCCATAAATAGTTGTTTTTATATCATTTCAAATAGCAATACTATCACTAGTGAGCAAAAAAATTTCAATGATAACAGAAGTATTTTAACTTTTCCTGACTCCTCTCAAACCCCAATTGAAGACTTTCCTCCAAATCGTTACAAGCAGCCGAGCGATGATAAGTAAAAAGCTGTGCTACTCCCCGGTTGAAGAGGTGTTTCGCAGCATCGGAAGAAAGAGATATGGCAGTCGTGTAATCCGCCACCGCTCCTTCATAATCGTTGAGCAACAAGCGCAAATGAGCTCGATAACCATAAAGATCAGCCGGGGGCCGGTCCAACTGTGCCATGACATAGTTGATTCCCTCAAGCGCGCCCCTGAAGTCACCGTTTAATTTCAGGTCGGTACTATTTCTCAAAACATCGCCAAATCCCGGCAACGCAAAATCTTCCATGAACTGCTCGTGCTCCTCTAAATCAAATGCCAATAATTCTAGTCGATTGAGACTAGCGGAAGAAGTTCTGAAATGTCTTAAGAAGGGATTCAGGTTACTGGCCTTTAGAAAATCCTGTTTGGCTTCCTCGTGCCTGCCATACCGGGCCAACAATCGTGAGCGCCTCAAGTAAGTCTCGGCAAAGAAGGGATTCTGTGCAATGGCGTTGTCCAATGTCAAAATGGACAACTCAATATTTCCTCTCCTCAAATGTTGGTCGCTTTCAGCAAAGAATTGAAAGATGCCATCCGCAATAATCTCCGGATTGGTAGGATAAGACTGTGCCTGTACCGATGTCCACCCTAAAAAGACCATTATCCATATTTTACAGTATTTCATAACATCTCTTTTTAAAGGATTAAAAGGAAATCAAATATTGGGAATGGAAGCACTTCGTTGAATGATCTCTTCATTCAACAACCGCCCCTCCACATCTAAGTTCTTTAAAACTATTCGATCATCATATTCAGATTCCACCCGGTACCAAGCAGCATTTCGATCGTACGCCCTACCGAAAAAAGTAAAATCGGCTCCACGGTGTTTCTCCTTAATATAACGAAGCACCGGTACCGGCATCCTAGTTTTATCCAACTTTAGTTCAGATTCCAACCACTCTCCCTGCACATCAAAAAGCACTTTCTTCAAGCCAAAATGGCTTTGGAACGTCGCCGTATAGCCATCCGCTTCCTGCTCCCAAATGAGGGACTCGGCTTGTGGATACAATTGCGTAAACTGCTGCTTCACGAACTCTGGAATGCGTGCTTCCAAAACGTAAATTCCAATTCCCAGTACCGAAAACCAAAAAAACAATGCAAACCTTTTCATGATGGTCTTTATTTAGTTTTTAATAGTTTTACTATCACTAATACAAGTACGGTTATCTTTTGTTCAGAAAAACTTAAAAAAACTTCAGAAAAAAAAAGTTCTCGGTAGTACGGAGACGATTGGTGTTATTGAAAAAAGGGCCTGGGATAGTATCCCAGGCCCTTTAATAGTAGTTGTAAATGTGTCGTTGTCCCTAACCCGGAGGGCTATGGACGACAGGCGGCAATTTAAAGCCCCATTAGAATCTCTTCTGGAAGTAATACTTTGTCAATTGTATGAACAATTCCATTGGCAGTTAGAATGTCGAGGCAATCCGCAACAAGCCCAGCGGGTACATCGCTGGCATCCTGCAGTTGAAGATTGTCCAAGTCAACCGTAACCGATTCCCCTTGTAGCGTTGGAATAGCCAGGCCGTCTTCCAAATCATTGGAGAAAGCGCAGCCATCGACCACGTGGTACAACAGAACTGTAGTGAGTCCATCAACACCAATGGCGCCGATCAACTCTTCCAGAGAATTCAATCCAAGTGCTGCTAACAAATCGGCAAAGGCTTCGTTGGTCGGAGCAAAAACGGTAAAAATCGCATCGGGGTCCGATAGAGCTTCGGCGACAGCTGGATCAGCTTCCAGTACGGCCGCCAAAAGTGTAGCGAACTTATCCGTAGCACCGGCAGCTTCGGCAATGGTAGCCGAAGGAGGCATTAAGACTTCATCAATGATGTAAACTCTTAGACGATAATGGCGGCCTCTTTGGTTGAAGCGGTAGTAGATTCGTGAATCATTGATAAATAGACGGTGATCTCTTGAGGCGATCTGTGCAACATCACCATTTAAGAGTTCTACACAACCTCTTTCACGCTTGCTTACGGTGCCGGCAGCAACGTGGTACAGTAGTATAGCTGTCAGTGTTTCTTGATCCAACGCTTCACATACATTATCTTCATTGAGCCCTAGTTTTTCGAAAGCAGCATCGCTGGGCGCATAAATGGTATTCTCTCCCTGGAAAAGAGCGGCATTAAGGCCTGTGCATCGCAGGGCCTTGTTCAAAGTACGGAAGCGGTAGTAAGAACGGCGGTGTGATCTCAATTGAGCTTCTCCAGTAGCAAAATCTTCTTTTTCCAAGCCATTTTCAAAGTCTATTCTTTGCTCGTCAATTGTTTCATTGCTTTGTAACTGTTGTTCCGGGGAAGGGATTTCATCATTGGTCAATCCAGCTTCCGAACAGTGCTGTAGGGTAAACATTAATAGAGCCAGGGGCAAAACCCGCAGTAATTGGGAAAAATTCATAGACATGGTTGATGAAGTTTTGTGAAAAAATGGAATTATGTTTTGTAGCTACTAACGCTGATGAAACTGAGGAAATACCAAATTGTTCAGATGTTGAAGAGGATTTATCGGGGTTTTGCCATTAAGTGTAAGCAATGTTAGGAGACATTTGATCCTGGAAACTCCATGATCATTGCATCCACCCGCGCTCAACAACTCTGGAAGACAAATGATAATCGATCGGCAGAACATCAATTATGTTGTGAGCCGACAAATGTCATACATCAAGATGACCAATGTCACACACGTGGGAAGCCGGGATCGATAAATTTGCCCTATGAAAAATCTATTGACAAAATACAACGTGGCAGCTCCTCGCTATACCAGTTATCCGACGGTTCCCTATTGGGACAAGCAGCCACCTACTGAAAATGAATGGTACCAGTCGGTAATCGATAGTGCCGAGCAAAACAATGAGATCAGCCTTTACGTCCATTTACCGTTTTGCGAGAACCTATGTACCTACTGCGGTTGCAATAAACGCATCACAAAAAACCACCGGGTTGAAGAGCCGTACATCAATGCGGTACTGACAGAGTGGAAAAACTATCTCAAACTATTCAGCTCCAAGCCCATCATTCGAACACTTCACTTTGGCGGTGGTAGTCCAACTTTCTTTCAACCGGAGAATCTGGAGCGGCTAATCAGCGGATTGTTGCAAAACGCCGAAATCGCCCCGAACTGTGAATTCAGTTTTGAGGCACACCCCCATACGACGACCATCGAGCACCTCAACGTCTTGTATCGTATGGGCTTCCGTCGAATCAGCCTCGGTGTGCAGGATTTTTCGGATGAAATCTTGCAAATGATCAACCGGAAACAAACTGCAGCGGAAGTGCATGAAGTGACTCTGGAAGCACGTAAGATTGGCTACGAATCAATCAACTACGACATCATTTACGGATTGCCCACTCAAAGCCCCAAACACATTTTCGAAACTGCGAAGCAAATCGAATTGCTAAAACCGGACCGGATTGCCTATTACAGCTACGCGCACGTGCCTTGGATCAAACCGAGTCAAAGGGCCTATTCCGTAGCGGATCTGCCCTTGGGAGAAGCCAAAAGACTGCTCTACGAAACCGGTAAGGATCTACTGGAGGATCTTGGCTACCACGAAATCGGACTTGATCACTTTGCTCTGGAAACCGATGAATTGTATAAGGCTCAAGCTGAAGGCCGGCTGCACCGCAATTTTATGGGATACACTCCTCACTATACTCGTCTTTCCATTGGACTGGGAGCCTCGGCCATCAGTGACAGTTGGGGTGCTTACATTCAGAATGAAAAGCAGGTTGAAGCATATCAAGAAAAGGTATCTACGCAAGTCATTCCCTTTTACCGCGGTCATCAACTGACTTCGGAAGATCAGATTATACGGCAACATATTCTAAACTTGATGTGCCACAAGGAAACATCTTGGTCTACTCCGGACTTGAGGACCGACGCCCTTTATGAAGGTTTGGATCGCCTCCAAACTTTTGCCGAAGACCGACTGATCGAGCTGCAGCCTTTCTTTCTAAAGATCACTCCCGAAGGGCAACCCTTTATGCGAAATATTTGTCTGGCGTTTGATGCGAAGTATTGGGAGAAAAAACCGGAAGGAAAACTTTTTAGTCAAGTTGTCTAAATAAAAACCATCATGTCATTTGATTTGCAAGATCTAGGAATTGAAACAGCACATATTTACCGGAATACCAGTGTTCCGGAATTGTATGAAATAGCTTTGAGACTGGAAAAGGGCACTGCCGTCTCGGACGTCGGTGCCCTCCTGGTTTACTCCGGGGAAAAGACCGGCAGAAGTCCCAAAGACAAAAGAATTGTGCGTCACCCCGATTCTGAAGCCAACATCGACTGGGGGCCAGTCAATATCGAATTGGATGAGCACGTCTTTATGATCAATCGCGAAAGGGCCATTGATTACCTAAATACCCGCGAACACCTCTTCGTCGTGGATGCATACGCCGGGTGGGACCCAAATTACCGTCTGAAAGTAAGGGTAATCTGTACTCGGGCCTATCATGCACTTTTCATGCAAAACATGCTGATCATGCCGACTGAAGAGGAGTTGTCGGATTTTGGAGAACCCGATTATGTGATCTTCAATGGTGGTGTTTTCCCCGCCAATCGCTACACTTCCGATATGACTTCCAAAACCAGCATCGATGTCCATTTACATCGTAAGGAAATTGTGATCCTTGGTACGGAATACGCCGGGGAAATGAAAAAAGGAGTCTTCTCGGTAATGAACTATTTGATGCCTTTACAAGACATCCTGCCCATGCATTGTTCAGCCAATGTCGGCAAAGACGGTGATGTATCCATTCTCTTCGGTTTATCCGGAACGGGAAAAACTACCCTCAGTGCAGACCCCAGTAGGCGCCTGATCGGCGATGATGAACACTGCTGGACGGATGAAGGCGTCTTTAATATCGAGGGAGGGTGTTACGCCAAGGCAATTGGCTTATCTGAAGAAAAAGAACCCGACATTTATCGGGCCATCCGGTTTGGTACGATCCTCGAAAATGTCGTTTACGCTCCGGATACCCGCCAGGTAGATTACGACAACACCTCCATCACCCAGAACACCAGGGCATCCTACCCGATCCACTACATTGATAATATTCAAATGCCTTGTGTTTCCGGGCATCCAAAGAACATCATTTTTCTCACTTGCGATGCATTCGGCGTACTGCCCCCGGTCAGCAAGCTCACGCCGGCCCAAGCCAGCTATCACTTTATTTCGGGTTACACAGCCA
>JANQRV010000162.1 GCA_028284395.1 Saprospiraceae bacterium | reverse complement strand
ACTTCCCAAATCGATTCTGAGTTGTTATTGGTTCTCACGAAAAAGTTATCGGAATACTTTTCCGTCAAGGTATATTTACCAGAGTTGAGAATTTCCTCCAACAAGACCTTTGCCTCCTGTAATTTACTGGTATTGGCATTGCCGTTTTCATCCCAACCCTGAAACATTTTTGCTTTGGCCAAGAATGCCTTTGCCGCGAAGCTGGTAGGTCTACCTACTAAAGCCTGATCCGTCGGAAGAACACTTGCCGCTGCTTCAAAATCCGCTTCGATCCTATCCCAAATCTTTCCACCGTTTGGTACTTTAGTACTCTCTACATCATTGATATCGTAGACACTATCATCAATATAAGGCGGAAATTTCCACATCTTCTGTGCCTCAAAATGGAATATCCCTCTTAGAAAGCGAGCTTCCGCAATGATTTGGGCTTTCCGGTCGGCGTTCAGCTCATCAACTAGGCCGGCCGTGACGATGGCATCGTTGCATCGGGCAATACCCTTGTAGACTCCTCTCCACTTATTCCGAATGTGATTGTTGAAAGAGTTGAAGTCATAAGCTTCAATAAAGGATTGCTCTGGCTGGTCTCCCGCATCTGTCCCTTTGAGCGCATTATCGGAAGAAATACCACCAAATACCCAATTGTGAATGTCATTTTCCCAAGGGGCCTGTCCATCTAGCCCACTACCATCTACCATATTGTATGCTCCTAACAAAATTCCTTCAACTCCTTCTGGCGTCTGCAAACCTACAGTACTAAATTGAGCCTGCGGGGTTTTGGTTAAAAACTCATCACCACAGGATACAGCGACCAAGACTGCTGCCAACGTGACAAATATTTTTATTGACTTCATTATATAGAATATTTTAATTTTTTAGTTAAAGCGTTACATTCAGTCCGAAAATAATGGTTCTAGCTACGGGCATGTATCCACCATCAAAACCAAGGGTCCGGTCATTGCCGGTTTGAATTTCCGGATTCAACCCGGAGTAGTTGGTAATTGTCACCATATTTTGCCCCTGGAGATAGACTTGAGCAGCGCCCAATCCCCATCTTTGAATCAAATTACTTGGGAAGTTATAAGTTAACTGGATATTTTTCAAGCGGAAATAACTTCCATCTTCAATCAAATAGGTAGAGACCCGGCTGCTGATCTGGTCGTTGGCATCCATGATCGGAGAAGTAGCATTGGGGTTAGCGGCAACCCATTGTTCCTTTGGAGCAGTTGGGTTGGTCGGTTGCCATGCATCGTAGAGTGCCCGTTTGGACCGATTGCCCTGGAAGGAATTGAAATCCGCAAAGAAGCGAACGTAATTGAAGATATCGTTTCCTTGCGAACCGTTCCCGAACAGCGTAAGTTCAAAGTTCTTGTAGCCAACGTTAATGTTCAGTCCGTAGGTAAAGTCTGGATGCGGATTTCCAATAATGGTCCGGTCATCGTCATTGATCTGTCCGTCGTTGTTGACATCTTCAACTCTGAATTTACCGGGTGCATTGTACGCGCCGTATTGTGGCCAAGATTCAACCTCTGCCTGAGATTGAAAGATCCCCAATACATTAAATCCAAAAAAGGAGGAGATGGGTTGCCCGACCTGGGTCACTGTCATGGATGGTACACGAGAGCTGTTTCCAAAAATTCTAGACTCTGCGGTATTCAGTGCATCAATGTTGTTCCGATAAGTAGAGAAATTGGCACCGATGCTGTAGGAGAAGTCTCCCTTTTGGTCGGAAAAATTCAAGGCCAGATCAATCCCTTCATTTGTCACCTGACCTACATTAAAGGAAGGTGCACGGGCATCTCCGGCAGCGAAAGTAATGGGTACTTGCAACAACATGTCGGTAGTAACCCGGTTCCAGATATCAAACTCGACGGATAGTTTCCGGTCAAACATTCTGGCGTCAAAACCGAGGTTATTAGAAGTTGTTGTCTCCCATTTTGCATCCGGATTACCAAATGCCGCCGCATCAAACCCAATGGTTGGACTACTATCGCTACCGTCGATCGGATAGCCACCATGGAAAATACTAGATCTATAGGTAGTGAAAGCATTGTAATCACCAATCTCTTGGTTCCCAGTTTGCCCCCAACCGTAACGAAGTTTGAAATCGTCGAAGAAAGGCAGTGCATTTCTAAAGAAGTCTTCTTCAGAAATCCGCCATCCTAAGCTAAACGCTGGGAATACGGCACTATTGGACGCTTGCTTAAACCTAGATGAAGCATCGTTACGAATGGTGAACTGCACCAGATAGCGATCGTCATAACTGTAGTTGAATTGCCCAAACTGAGAGAATAAGGAGTAATCTCTGAACACGTTTCCGAAGTTAGAAGAAGTCGTTGCATCCCCCAGATCCAGATAACTAATAATTTCATTGGTTTCGAATGCAAAACGCTGTCTGCCGGCACCAAAAAACTCACCGAATTGCTCAATAGCTTCAATACCGATATTGGCATTAAAGTAGTGGACATTGTTGAAGGTCTTACTGTAGTTCAGGGTATTAGACCATACCCATTGGTAGTCGTAGTCATTACGAGAATTGGAACTATTAATAAAATTACCCTCGACGTATTCTGGTTGCGGACGGCCAATATCACGACGCCTGGAGGCATTGAAATCAACCCCGAAGCTGGTTCTCACGGATAAATCCTTTATGATCTCCAATTCGGCATAGACATTACCGAAAGCCCGAAGATTCCAAGTGCGGTCATCGGCATTTCTTGCCAGAGAGGCATAGGGGTTGAAGTTGTTCCCGAGATTAGCACCACGACTACCGGCGAAGTTTCCGGCAATATCGCGAACCGGCAATAATGGATGGTGTTTGTAGGATCCCGATACGGCATTTTGCTCGCCATTGTTTCCAAATCCACCTTTGCGATTACCAATGGCTACCGTCAAGTTTTCTCCAATCTTCAGGCGGTCGTTTCCTACCGTAAACTCAGTATTGGCTCTCAAGGAGACCCGATCATAACTTACGAATCGGGTAATGGCATCCTGGGTGAAGTAGTTCATACTAAAGGCATATCGGGCTGTCTCGGTAGCACCGGATGCCGCCAACTGGTGATTCATAATGGGTGCATTGTCCCTCGTCACCTCGCCCCACCAATAAGTATCAGCGGATTCGGTAATGGCGAAGATGTTATCCGGAGTCAAAGAATACAGACTCTCATCAACGGTATTCGCACCACTTGGGAAAACATAACGGGGGATGGTCACTTCTCCATTGGCACCGAAAGTATACTGCCCGTGGGAAGGAGTCTTACCGGCGTACAAATCAGCAAAATAAAGGTATTCACCCAATTCTCTTGCGTTCAAAGATTCAACATCATCAGTTGCTGACTGCAATCCATAGTACGTACTGTAAGTTAGTTTAGGTTTGCCCAATTTACCCTGCTTGGTAGTGATGATAATGACACCGTTCGCAGCACGCGATCCGTAAATAGAAGCTGCGGAGGCATCTTTCAATACCTGGAGGGTTTCAATGTCGTTCGGGTTCAAGGTCGACTGATTCGTAGAAGGTACCCCGTCGATGATGTATAGCGGATTGTTGTTACCAACGGTTCCAAAACCACGAATCCGGACGGTAGCTTCCCCACCGGGTGTTGCATCATTAATAATGGTCACCCCGGAAGCCCGGCCTTGTAACTGTTGTGAAAAAGTAGTAGCCGGAATAGCCAGCAATTCCTCACTGCTTACCGTTGCAACGGCCCCGGTAATGTCTCTTTTACTCTGTGCGGTGTAACCGGTTACGACCACTTCCTCAAGCAATTGACCAGCTTTGAGAACGACATCTACAATGCTACGGTTGTTGACCGGCTCTTCAATACCGGAATAACCGGTATAAGAAAAGACGAGCACCTGATCGCCTGCTGCATCGATGGAATAAGCTCCGTCCAGGTCGGTAATCGTACCCTTTTGAGTACCTTTTACCAGAACCGAAGCACCAATGAGTGGGTCTCCGGTTTCCCCGTCCGTCACTACCCCAGTGACTTGAGCAAAACTAATACCAGTAAAAAAAAGGAGGCATAGGGCCAAGGGATAGGCCTTTGCCATTGGCGGAAAAAGTTGTTTCATACTAGTTCGTTTTATTTTTGATACACTTAAAATATTACATTTTTTCTTTTATATGTAATAAATGCAAAAATAAAATTGGGCATTAACACAATTTACATAATATAATATCCCTAACTCTAAGACAAAAAGCCTGATACTCATTTAATCTTGACTCTGTGTCCAAACCGGAAAGTGTTCCGAATCTCTGTGCAACTCAGTTTAGCAACACTATTGCTGGACGCATTGGGCTTGCAATTTTTGATAAAGCTTGGAACGAAATATTCCTACAAGGAAAAACAGAGGATTATAGATGGAATATTAAAATAAATGCAATATTTTATTTTACAAATATACTTTACGATAGGTGTTAGACTCTAATGAAAATCAGCAAAAAAATAAACTATCTTGGCATTTTGTGACTTCGTAAACGAATAGAAAAGGAAAGATTAGTGCCTCAAAACCAAGTGTCCATTATTGTACACTCGTCGTTCACTCCCGTACGCTTCTCTCATAAACTCCAAACTCCAATCAAGGATTAAGCATTGATAGTCAAATGTATCGACCACATGGCACGACCCTTGCTTTTGAATAAAAAACGAAAAGCATGTTTGGAAATCATTTGAAAATCGCCATTCGAAACCTATTCCGCAATCAGACCTCCGCTTTTATCAATATTGGTGGATTGGCACTTGGGATGGCTGTCGCCGCATTAATTGGCCTGTGGATATGGGACGAAGTTTCTTATAATAAATATCACGACAATTACGATCATCTTGCCCAGGTAAAGCGTATGGTCAAACACCCGGAAAACGGTTTTGTGAGCGACTATCAGGTAAGTGCATTGGGCGATCATCTAAGAACTACCTACGGTCACTTTTTTGAGCATGTTGCCATGGCCAGACGCATCGAGGAATGGATATTGACCGCTGATAACCTCAATTTCACGCAAAAGGGTAGCTTCATGCAGCCGGCAGCGCCAAAGATGTTCAGCTTGCGAATGATTACTGGCAACCACAGCGGATTGGCCGATATGAATTCGATTCTATTATCGGAATCGGTAGCAAAAAAGCTTTTTGATGACGTCGACATCGTCGGAGAAACGGTACAAATTGACAGTCGGGTTGCGGTACAGGTAACGGGCGTCTACGAAGATCTCCCCCACAACTCTGCTTTTCGCGATGCTTCGTTTATTGCTCCACTTGACCTATTCTTTTCCATGACTGAGCAGGATGGGAATGCCTGGTCAAACCAAAATATGTCCATCTACACCCAGCTTCATTCGGATATCGACATCCAAGAAGTTAATGCTGCGATCAAGGATGATTACGCAATAAAGGCAGAAAAAACTTCGGATGATTATCCGCCGGAACTCTTCCTGCATCCGATGAAAGAATGGCACCTGTATTCGGAATTTGAGAATGGTCATAACGTAGCCAGCAATCAGCTCAAGTTCGTTTGGTTTAACGGAGTTATCGGACTTTTTGTCCTCTTGCTGGCCTGTATCAATTTTATGAATCTGAGTACGGCCCGATCGGAAAAGCGGGCTAAGGAAGTTGGCATCCGCAAGACCATTGGCTCCCTTCGTGTTCAATTGATCCAACAATTTTTCAGCGAATCCATTCTCATAGCTGTACTTGCATGTATTGGAGCGCTCATCATCGTACAGTTTTCCATGCCCTGGTTCAATGGTATTGCTGACAAGAACCTCCATATTCCATGGGCCGCACCTAGCTTTTGGATAGCAGGCATTGCTTTCACACTATTTACCGGAATTTTAGCCGGCAGTTACCCCGCATTCTATTTGTCCTCTTTTAAACCCGTAAAGGCACTTAGCGGTAAATTAGGAGTAGGAAGGCCCACCATCACCCCACGGAAGACCCTAGTAGTATTTCAATTTGTCGTTTCCATCGCACTGATCATCGGTACTTTAATTGTACATCAGCAGTTGAAGTACGCTAAAAACAGGCCGGTCGGTTATTCTCAGGAGGGCTTATTGATGCTTCCCAAAAGGGTAGACGCATTTTACGGGAAGGCGAACATACTGAAAAACGAATTGCAAAAGACGGGGGTGGTTGTTCATGTAGGTCAGTCCAATTATCCATTAACCAACACATTTGGCAATAACGACGGATTCTCATGGGCAGGCAAAGACCCCGGCTTTGACCCCACATTTAATACCATTCGCGTCAATCATGATTACGGTAAGACCATCGGTTGGGAGCTAGTAGCTGGGAGAGATTTTTCAGAAGACTTCGGAACGGACAAGACGGGCGTCATCATCAATGAGTCGGCCCTAAGAATAATGAACCTACAAAATCCAATTGGAGAAAAACTGACCTTCAGCCGGGACTACTTCGGCGGTCCCGAGTTCACCATATTGGGTGTGGTCAAAGACATGATCAAAGGCTCTCCATTCGACGAAGCATTTCCAGCCATCATGTTCCTTTCCGAACGCGAGCTCTACTGGTTGTTCATTCGGATGGATCCAAGATCCAGCGTTGCCGAAGCGCTGCCCAAGATCAAAACCGCCATCCAAGCAGTCATTCCAACGGCTCCGTTCGACTACAAATTTGTCGATGAAGAATACGCCGCCAAATTTAAAGCGGAAGAACGTATCGGTAGCTTGGCCAGCATTTTTGCCCTCTTGGCCATCCTTATCAGTTGCCTCGGTCTTTTCGGCCTCGCCATCTACGTAGCCGAACAACGCACCAAGGAAATTGGTATTCGCAAAATCCTCGGTGCATCGGTGGGCAATATCGTTCGTCTCTTGTCAATAGACTTCATCAAACTTGTCCTGGTTGCCATCTTGCTTGCTGTTCCCTTCGCCTGGTATGTTGCTAATCAATGGTTACAGAACTACACTTATCGCATCGATCTACCTTGGCAAATTTTTGTCTTGGCGGGCTTCACAGCCATTGCCATCGCATTGCTAACGATCGGCTTTCAAAGTATTCGGGCAGCCCTGGCCAATCCGGTGGAGTCATTGCGAAGCGAATGAAATCATTCCTGCTCAAGATCCCCTTTGGCTTTACGCAATTGCTTCAAATGGCGTTCTTCGTGGTCGACCATCATATTCAGGCAATTGAATAAATTCATAGTAAAAGACTTACCGGCCGGGGAAGTGATCTTGATCTTCTTGTGATCATCCAATTGATCCACAGAATTCATATAACCGATCAATTTCTGGTTGTTGAGTACAAATTCGGAAATGATGCCAACCGGCAACGTGCCGTCTTCCGGCTTGAATCGGTCCTTGGTTCTAGAGCGCAGACGTCGGCTCGGTCGCACGGAGCGCCGGAGCCACCAGCCTCGGATCCACCCTAAAAAGGGGATTTTCTCCCAACCTGATTTGCGATAATTGCTTTGACTTACTCGCTCCAGCTGTGGAAAATAAGCTTCATTCCATAAAATAACGTGATGCAAAATCTGACCAATGCTCCATTTTTTTGGGCCAGGAGGACGGTTCAATTGTTCGGAGGAACAGTCGTCAAGGGTGTCGTCTACTTCTTTGTAAACGGAAACAAGGCGATCTACTAATTGGGACAAATACTCGTTTCTCACTTTTTATAAAGTTTGGTTTGTAATGAACGTAATCGTTGTTCATGGGAAGTGAAAAAAACCGGTACCGGTCGTAGTTAGGAGTATGGATCTTTGTGGTTGAAACAACCAATGAGTAGCAATGATTCGATATTCTAGGTTTGTTGCTTTCGATAAAACTGAAAATCCAGCAAAAAAATTGTCCTTTGGCGTCACTCGGAGATAATTAGTTATTTTTAGGCAAACTTCACCACAATGAAAGGAACGGTTCAATACGAGGTCGTAGACGGCGTCGCCCTACTGAGAATTGATAATCCACCCGTAAATCCATTAAGCGCCGGCGTAAGGACCGGTATTTATGAATCCATCGACAAATTGGAGGCCGATGATACAGTTATTGCTGCCGTCTTAACGGGAAAAGGCCGTTTTTTCATTGCCGGAGCCGACATCTCTGAATTCGGAGGCAAAATTCAGGGCCCCGGCTTGCCGGAAGTTCTGCGAAAACTGGAATTCTGCAGTAAACCTGTAGTAGCGGCGATCAATGGAGGTGCACTGGGTGGAGGGCTTGAAACGGCGCTTTGTTGTAACTATCGGATTGCCAGTTCAAAAGCCTTCGTCGGACTGCCGGAAGTAGACCTGGGTATCTTGCCCGGAGCGGGTGGCACACAACGACTACCCAGATTGACGGGCCCCGCGGAAGCACTCAAAATTATGATTTCAGGGCGTCATGTCTCGGCGAGCAAAGCCTTTTCTCTTGGTATCGTTGATCAAATATCCGACAACCTACTGGAGGATGCCATTGCATTTGCAAAGGAAAAAGCGAAGATGACCGACCAACATCCCATGGTGAGAAATTTCAATGATAAAATCCTGGAAGCCCGGCAATCGGATCAGGTTTTTCAGGAGGCCAGAGCTTTCGCCGCACAGAAGCGGACGGGCCAATTCGCACCGGAAAAGATCATTCAATGCGTCGAAGCAGCTGTTCATATCGAAGATTTCGATGAAGGTCTCCAAAAGGAACGAGCATACTTTACGGAGTGCTTTGTACATCCACAAAGAACGGCCATGATTCACATTTTCTTTGGAACAAGAGCCGCTGCCAAAATTGCCGACGTTCCAAAAGACACACCGATCCGTAAGATTCAAAAGGCCGGTGTCATTGGCTCGGGCACGATGGGAGGCGGCATCGCCATGTGTTTTGCCAACGTTGGCATTCCAGTCCACATTATTGACCAAAACGAAGAAAATCTACAACAAGGACTCTCGGTCATTGAAAGCAATTACGATCAAATGGTCAAACGGGGCCGATTGAAACCGGCACAAAAAGAGCAAGTTTTCGGACTTATTTCCTCGGGTCTCGATTATAGTGCGCTCGCCGATGCAGACATCATCATCGAAGCCGTTTATGAAAACCTCGATCTCAAGAAGAAGATATTCAGCCAATTGGATGCCGTAGCCAAAGCGGGAGCTATCCTGGCCAGTAATACTTCTGCCTTAGATCTAGACGCCATAGCTGCTGCTACTAATCGCCCCGAATCGGTGGTGGGCACCCATTTTTTTAGTCCTGCCAATATCATGCGGCTATTGGAAATAGTCAGAGGTAAAGAGAGTAGTCACGAAACGATGGCAACTGCCATGGCCCTGGGAAAAAAATTAAAAAAAGTGCCCGTAGTTTCTCTAAATGCTCCTGGATTCATCGGCAACCGGATGCTAGCCGGTTACACGACTCAGGCCAATATGTTGGTGTTAGAAGGAGCACTGCCGCATCAGGTAGATCAGGCCTTGGAAAAATTTGGGATGCGTATGGGGCCATTCCGAATGATGGACCTGGTGGGGCTCGACCTGGGGTGGCGAGCCCGAAAATTGGCCGGCCAATCTACTCCGATCTACGCCAAAATCAGCCATGAACTATGCGAACAGGGACGCTTTGGTCAAAAAAACGGCAAAGGCTACTACAATTATGAGCAAGGATCACGCGCACCAAAACCCGCCCCGGAAAACGAAGCACTCTACCAACAAGTTTCCGCTGAACACGGCTTTGCAAGAAGGATTATTTCCGATACCGAGATCGTCGAAAGATGCATTCTCTCCCTTGTCAATATTGGAGCGGACATCCTTGCCGAAGGTGTTGGCCAAAGAGCATCAGATCTAGACGTGGTCTATATCAATGGTTATGGATTTCCCATTTGGCGTGGTGGTCCCATGCATCACGCCAACACCATAGGACTTGCAAATGTAGTGTCCAAATTAAAAGAATACCGACAGCTAACCGGAGATAATTCTTTTACCCCAAGTAAGTTGCTGGTGAAGTTGGCGAAGGAAGATTCGAAATTGGAATAGGTTCCGAAACAGCAACCTGTTCCTTAAGCTTCCTTATGGAGGTGTATCCACCTAGAACGCCCTTTCTCGAAAATACAATTTGCCACAACTGGATTTGCCTTGCCCTGCATGCTCCTTCACAGGACAACAAATAGTACTTCCACATGCGATAGAATTTGGGACCGTACTTATCTCGAAGAGCGTTCCAATTCCGATTGAAGTTGTGCCACCAAGCCTTGACCGTCGGCGCGTAATAAGCACCGAAATTGTGCCAATCTTCCATGATAAACCTTCCTTCAAAAGCACTGGAGAGTTGGTGAACGGAAGGAGCCAGACAATGAGGAAAAATGTATTTCTCCGTCCAGGGATCGGCATACTTGGTTGTCCGGTCATTACCTAGTGTATGAAGCAGAAATAGGCCATCTTTTTCCAAACAATTGTCGACAATCTCAAAAAACCGGACATGATTCTTATATCCGACGTGTTCAAACATGCCAACACTAACGATCTTACTAAACTGCCCGCTTAAATCCCGGTAGTCCTGTTGCAAAATCGTAACCGGCAAGCCGGCGCAAAATTTGCGGGCGTAATGTGCATGCGCCCCAGAAAGCGTCACCCCCGTAACCTGGCAACCATACCGTTGGGCAGCATACTTAGCCAAGCCCCCGAATCCACAACCGATATCCAATAAATGATCGGTTGACTTCAATTGTAGTTTCCTACAGATCAATTCCATCTTTTGTTCCTGCGCCACGTTTAGGTCTTCCGTACCCTGAAAGTAAGCACAAGTATACTGGAGGTATGGGTCTAGAAATGCCTCGTACAGATCATTCCCCAAATCGTAGTGTTCGCGAATGACCTTCTTCGACCTTGCCCTCGATTGCATATTGAGCAGAGCCGATTTCAGATAAAGTGGAAGCAATTTCAAAGCGGGGTTCACCTTCCGGTCAATTCCACTTCGCAAAATACGAAAAATGAATTCGTTGACCGTTTCCGCATCCCACCAGCCTTCCATATATGATTCGCCAAGGCCAAGGCTTCCTTCAGCAATGATTCTTGAATAAAACGATTCGTTACGGACCTGAATGTCCCATGAGTTAGGTCCGTTAATTTGAATTCCGGCTTCGCCCAACAATTGCCGGACTTGCTGTTGCGCATTGGTTCTCATAGTATTCTCTTGTTGTGATGAGTGATAAAATTACAATCTTCACCACCGTCACCAGATGACCAATACCCTGATAATGAATGAGTTTCATCATTCAGTCACCAGTTCTTAAGAACTGGCAAATCTTAAGGTTTGCCAGTTCTGTTTTTTTATTTGCTATTTTACAAGATTAACCACCACTCCACTCCATGCCGGACAAAGTTTTACTAAATCTAGTAGTGGTAGAAGATGAGGCCAGAATAGCCCGACGGATCGAACGATTGCTAAAGGAGATTCTCGGTGAGCGCGTCGGCCAATTGACCGTCTGCCACAAATTCCATCAGGCGTTAGACTTTATTGAGAGCCACCCCATTGATCTGCTATTACTAGATCTAAATCTCTTGGGCAAGAATGGGTTTCAATTGCTCCAAACAGCGGTGGCCGAATCCTTCGCCACCATAATCATTTCAGCTTACCGCGACAAAGCATTAGAGGCATTTGAATATGGAGTTTTAGATTTCGTACTCAAACCATTTAAGAAAGAGCGCCTGGAAAAGGCAGTAAACCGGTTCCTCAACAAAAACAGCAGAGCCGAACATCCGCTTAAGTATCTGCCAATAAAGAAGCACGGAAAGATCGAATTGCTCGAAGTCGAGAAAATCTGCTTCATTAAGGGCGCCAACATCTATTCTGAAATCCATTTAAGAACCGGTCGAAAAGAGCTCTCCGACAAAAGCCTGGAATCCATCTTTCAGTTATTGCCACCCCATTTCGCCCGAATTCATAAGTCCTATATTGCCAACATGATGGAAGCAAAACAAATCTCCATCCGCCCCGGCGGAAAATACGAATTGGTATTTCCGGAGGACCTAACTTTACCGATCGGACGAACGAGATATAAAATGATCAAAGAGACTTTTTTTTCCTAAATGGCTTTCGCGAAGTACTTTCTCACTCGCGATCGCCTTCTGCAGGTTCTACATAAAATTTCACAGGAGGTAGCATGATGTCCTGATAAACCTCGACGGGCTCACCTTTCATAAAAGCCAGCATGGTCTCCTTGATATCCGGCGACGATAAAAACAAGGGATCGCTATGACCAGCGCCGTGAATGATGAGATGATGACCATTCGATAAGTATTGCAATACTTCGGTAGCATTACTTGGCTGCGTTCGTCCATCCAGGGTTCCACTGATACAGAGTACCGGCAAATCAGATCGCACGGGATGGCGAAAGGATGATCCCAAATCCAGATCCGGCAACGCCGCCCGATGAGCCATATACGGGAAATTGATCGCACCGGCAAGCAAGGTTTCCTTTTCTTCCCGTTCAATTCTTTTCAAGCGCTCGGGAGAAATACCGGAAGCAACATCCATCGCCAGGCTCATCGCAGAAACGTTGCCACCATGGGTATAGGGAACCCACTTTGAAATGCCTGAAAAATCATCGTTCAGCATCTGTTTACACCAATATGGCAAACGCCTAAAGATCGATGGACCCCGCAAAGTACTGGCAATCAAGATCTGCAAATCGTATTTACCTACGGCAACTTCAATCTTTTGTCCGGTAAGGGGATGGGTAGTAGATACAAGGGCGGGTTGCTGATCCACCTTTTGCAACAGGGCCTTCAGGTCACCCAAAAAGTCGGGATAACTGCTACTGGCTTCGGGGTCTGATTTGATCAGCGAATCAATTCGCTCCAAAAGCTTCTGAGAATCGCTGGGTAACTTTACGGTGTGATCCCAACCTTCTACTCCTGCGAGGATTACCTTATCCAGGTATTGCTCATGCCTTTTCATGGTAGCTAATGCCAGGTGACTACCGTAACTAATGCTCCACAGACTGAGTTTTTCAACGCCCAGAGCCCGTCTTAGATCGTTGAGATCATCCGCACTCTCGTTGGTATTATAATCGCCAAGTTCTACTCCTTTTTCCTTCCAAAACCTGGCTGCTCCTGCTGTAAATTCCGTAATCATTCTATAGGCAGTATCTTTGTCCAAGGGCTGATCAAACGGATACACCCAGTAATTTTCGTAGCGCGGGTTTTCGTTGGACAGACCTGTCCCACGTTGATCGAAAGCGATGACGTCGGCAACTTCCCGCATGGCCATAAACAATTCGAAACGACTTCCACGTGCGGTACTTATGCCGCTGCCTCCAGGGCCACCGGCCAAGTAGACAATGGGGGATCCCGGATTGGGATTGGTGCTTTTGAAGCGAACAAATTTAAGTTGTAGGGAACGCCCATCTGTCTTGATCCGATTGGCGGGAACCGTAAGAGTCCCCATCTCTGCCTCTACGCTTTCTTGCTTGCTGTTTTCGAAGATATAAGGTTCAAAGTTGAGCATTGGTTCAGATTGAGCGAACGCGTGAAGACTCAAAAAAATACTCCAATAAGATAGTGTGATGATCTTTTTCATAATAATGTCGGTTTATGAATGAATGCTCCAAATTTCATTACCCTGCAGCCCATCTTCCAGTAATTCCTTGTCAACTGCAATTGGGATAGAGCGAACCGCACTTTTGCTTTAATTATTGCCCGTATCTTACATCTATGAAGACCCTACGTGTATTTACCGTTTTGTGGCTAAGTATTTTGGTCTATGGCTGCGCTGAAGATTTTATGACCTTGCCAAGTGGTCCCAAATATTTTCGTGCGGCAGAAAGTGATTCCTGGGGTACAGCCCGACCGAATGGCAAGGGTGAGTACTGGCTCAAATCTTCCTTTGAGCTTCCCGTCATTGAGGCAGATTCATTGCCCTTGGGAGTCATGATCAGCATGTTGGCTTCTACGGAAGTATACTGGGATGGTGTTTTACTCGGCCAGAACGGTAAAGTAGGGAGAAATGCGGGAGAAGAGACTCCCGGGAAACTGGTCAAAGTCTTTCTGATTCCAAGTAAACTCGTAACACCGGGAGAGCATGAACTATTGATCCATTTTTCGAACCACAGTGGCAACGGAGAATTCCGGATCTATTCGATCGTGACGGGCCAATACTGGCACATGGCCCGCCGCGGCCTGATTATCACAA
>JANQRV010000147.1 GCA_028284395.1 Saprospiraceae bacterium | reverse complement strand
ACTTCCCAGGGCAATTCCTTTCGTTGTCATACCGGAACCAATGGGGTAAATCTGAATATCAGCCAATTGGGCTGCCTCATTGATCCAGCGATGGATGTTCTGTGCAGGATGATGTTGATCAGCAATTGGCACCATGATGGTACCATAGCCAAAGTCCATTTCTTTCCCGTCTATAGTATGGGTGAATGGTTTGAAAGCAGCGCTAACATTCAGTCCCTTGGATAAAAGATGATGCAGTGCTTTCGGTGCGAAATAGTCTTTCCATTCAAATAAGTATGCGTAACGTGCGGCGGCCACCTCTCGTTTTGGTGTGTCCAGATCCAAAGCCTTTAATTCGATTCCAAGGTCAGGTAGTGTTTTGAGTCGGTCATATGGCATTCCAAATGCCAGTGCTACAGTCCAGGCAGAAGCATCATAAAAGACACTGTCGTAAAAAGTAGTGACTGGTTCAAAAAACGTTTGAACCATTCTGTATTGTTTCTGATCAGAAGGAATTACAAAAGCCTTCCCGGCCTGATAACTGCGTCCCTCCGTAGCGAAGTCCTGCTGTAAAGGATAGGTTTTAATTTGGTGCTTTTGGAGCAATTGCACAAAAGCTCGAGTCCGCCCCCAATCTTCGCTATCGCCAAAAATGTAAGCCTTGGTTGTACTCTTCTTACCGCTTTGTTTAGCATCCCGAAAAAAGGTACGTTGATGATCGAAAAGCAATTGACGATTTTCAACCGCGGCCCTCACCGTAGCAATACTGGTGCGCAAGTGATTTCGAATGGTAAAAGGAAAGGTAATAACCTCGGTAGTAGTTTGTTGGGCATGGCCACGAGAACTAGCTTGTTCGAACACCAGTCCCAAACCACCATGAATATCCGGATAAGTGGATCCATAGCCTGGATACGAGTTGTCAAATACTTCTCTGGTAAAATAAAGTGATCCGATCTCATCCAAAGCATCTTTGAAGTATGAAGCAAAAAGATTGTTTAGGCCATCGTAGTTACTTCTGGGGACCAACGGATTCTCTGAACCGAATGGTTTTGTGGGTTCAAAAAAATAAGTGCTGTTGCTTCCCATTTCATGGAAATCGGTAACGACATTCGGCAACCATTGATGAAAGAAGTTCATCCGGTTCCGGCTTTCTACCTGGGCCAACGGTAACCAGTCGCGATTCAAATCAAACCAATAGTGATTGGTACGCCCACCCGGCCAAACCTCATTGTGTTCACGATCCAGGGGGTCAATCGAGAGGATCTTACCTTTGTGCATATTCGCCCAGTGACTGTGTCGATCGCGTCCATCCGGATTGAAGGAAGGATCGATAAAGATGACTGCATTATCGAGGAAACCAGACGTTTCTTCATTCTGGGCTGCCAGCAGGTAATAGGCAGTCAGCATAGCCGCTTCACCGCAGGAAGGTTCATTCCCATGTACGTTATATCCAAGGAGCACAATGGCCGGATGATTCTCTAGTTCCGGCAGTGGTTGATCGGGGTCAGTAATTGCCATTTGCTGCGCTCTGATCTCTTCTAATCTTGTATGATTTGCGGGACTAGTAATGGTCAAAACTACTTGTGGACGCATCTCATTGGTATAACCAATAATTTGGAAATTGGCATATTCCGAGACCCGGGCCAACTCTTGAAAATAGGGAACAATTCGATCGTGCCGGGTATGCCACTCTCCAATTCCGTAACCGAGAAACGATTCCGGAGATGGAATTTCGGAGTTAAATTGAATGTCAGCCGGAAAAAAATATTCATTCTGGGCATGAGTGGCAATCAAGAAAAAAAAGAAGATTGGAAACAAGGTCGTTGCTCTTAGGAATGATGACATTTAGAGTGCGTTTTTTTCAATTATCGAGGAAGCTTGATGGTTAAAGGTAACATCATTTCCCATCCTTACCCAAATTTACCTAACAGTTTGCAACATATTTATGGTCTTGAGTTGCCATCATTTCTTGACCTTATCTTTCCTTTTACTCTGTAGAATACGATCGATGCGCCGCTTGTTAAATTGCTGTAATAGCACGAGGTAGAAGTTAAAAACTAAATTCAATAAGAAGAACGCAAGAATGTACCACCAGACCACACCCCAAAAAACGAATACGATGTTTAAAACCAGTAACACAATGAAGGCCATTAAGTGATTGACTTCTGCAAATGTCATTTCCGCTCTCAACTCTTCCAATTTTTCTCTATTCGCATTGCCGGTATACTTTAGCTTAGGGTTGAACATACCCATAAAGGAATGGCGGATGAGCCAACCAAAGTGTAATACACCAATTTGTTTGGTACGCCTATCATTTAGATAGTAATGGTCATCGAACCATAAATAGTTTCCGGTGGCCTTTAAAATACTGGTCATCCACACCCCTAGCGTGTAGGAGACAAAAATTAAGAAAATGGGATTGTAAATCAGATAATCCGGCATCATCGAGCACTAGATTTCTCAGTTTGCTGGGATGACCTCGTCAAATACCATTACCTTCAAGAGATCACTTGGTAGTCTTTTGATACTTTTCCTTCAAGAGATTGGCAAACACCTTTTTTACCTTTTCTACCTTGGGGCGGCTCACATTGGCAATGTAAGGGTTGCCAGGATTGTGTTCATAGTAATCCTGGTGGTAAGCCTCCGCCACCCAAAACTCTTGGTAGGAAACTACCTGCGTTACAATTGGGTCCGAAAAATGTCCGGAGTCATTCAACCGAGCAATGGTCTTTTCAGCTGCCTGCTGCTGCTTTGCATCATGATAAAAAATGGCAGAGCGATAATGAGGGCCAACATCCGGCCCCTGCCGGTTAAGGG
Source organism: Saprospiraceae bacterium (assembly GCA_028284395.1). Taxonomy (GTDB): domain Bacteria; phylum Bacteroidota; class Bacteroidia; order Chitinophagales; family Saprospiraceae; genus JANQRV01. The sequence goes on along the minus strand of JANQRV010000147.1, from coordinate 22,491 downwards.
TAGTAGGATCGTGAGCGGTAAAAAATACTTCTAAAAGCGTATTATACGTGATGATTTCCGGGTCAAAGAAAATGTGAATGGATTCTGCATGACTGGTTTTACCATAAGCCACTTCTTTGTAGGTAGGATAGCTTTGTGTCCCCCCGGAATAACCACTGATCACATCCACAACACCATTGATTCTCTCAAATGATGCCTCTGTGCACCAAAAACATCCCCCGGCAAAAGTGGCAACACTGTATTTCTCATATTCCATATCGGCCACATAGTCACCAATCTTAGATATTTCTGTTCCTTTCGGCTTGTTACTTGCCGATGGAGTTTGCGTGGAACAATTTGTAAAGATAAACAGGAAGAATATTAGAAGAACAGAAGCATTTTTCATTGGTATGTTATTAAAGTTTGACGATGAGTAAAGAATCAAATCTTACTTCCTACAATACAAAAATAACAGAAATTGTTCTCCTAAATCGTCCCGGCCGTGAAATGCAAAGCAAATGCCATAGAAATGTGATAAATTTGTGAGCAATTCGCTTCAATTTCTCTTCGCGAATTCACGCTGTGCCTTTTCCAGGTTTTCCTCGTACATAGCAAGACCAGGATCATCATTGTTTTTTGCCAATTCCACCGCTTTTCTATAATTTTTGACCGCTACTTCCAGTTTTCCATTGGCCACAAGAGCTTCGGCATAACTGTCATAGACGTTGACGGACTCAGGAAAAAGTATGGTATTCGCTTTTAGTAATGCTTCAGCAGCATGCGTATTTTTGATTCTCTGCAGGTATTCATATCCAAGCATGTTAATGTCTCTCTCCTTCAATAGTCCTATCTTAACACAATACTCAACTTTTTCAGTGATGGATTGAGTGGTTCTTTTGCCATCCAAGTTACTGAGTTCTTCCTGCAGTTCGGTTAGAAGCGCCTCATACTTTTTTTCATTTTGCTCGCGATAGGCGGCAGCAGCTTCTGTCGCCAAATCTATAGCTTTGTCCAATGCTTCTTCGGCAGACGTCTTCACTTCAGGTACGACTCCCACTCCTTCCCAATTGGTTTTCGTCACAGGATTGATTGCTGCACCGGTTGGTATAAAAACTGTCAATTGGTCATTAATGCGAAAACCACCACCTGGGTTAGCTCCTCCTCCCGTGGTCTCCCCTACTAGCGTTGCTCGCTTTCTGGTTTGCATATTGTATGAAAATTCTTCTGCCCCCGAAAAAGTACGCGAACTGGTCAACACAAATAGAGGGACATCCGGCATTTTTTGTCCACCGACTTTATCCAACGTCCAGAATTCCTCGGTGCGATCTCCGGCTCGCCAGTATAAACTGTTAAGATGTGTGCGTTCGTCAAAGAAATAACTACAGAGGTACTGCACCATCGCCGGACTACCTCCACCATTTTTCCGCAGATCGATGATGATGGCGTCGGACGTAGAGAGTAAGTGCATGTAGTGATCGGCAATAGGAGCCCCCCAATCCAATCCGGCAAAACCACGCAGATCGAGATAACCGATATTTCCATCGATCTTACGAGCCTCTCTGAAACCAGCTACAATTTGCCGGCGGTATTTCCATTGCTCAATTTGATTCTCTACAAGTCGTTCTGGTGTGTTTTGAGGTGCGCTCCGAGGTCGCATCGGTCTGATACGCATGTGTTTGTCCTTATTGATAGACTGAACTTCTTTGGTAAGTGCTTCCGCAAAAGCACCTAATTCTTTAAACGCTTTAAACTGACCACTTTTCAATTGCTTATTAAGATGGTCAGCCGTCTTCCGGGCTATATCCTCATAAACATAGTTTTCAATCATGAGAGCACTGAGTTGTTCGATGGCCTCTTTCTTGTATGTTCCGTCGACAGCCATGGATTCTTGTCCCCATAAATTCAGGTAAAACAGCGAGAAAAAGCTTAAATGCAACAGCATTAAATGAACCTTCATAATAACGTAGTTTTATTCGAAGGCAAAGTTAACTGCTATCATTGCCAATAAATTGTAAAAAAGTTAAGGCGTGATCATCACCGGATCATATTGGTTGGAAAACCTTCTTGAAATGATGTCTTGTGAGATTCCAAGCAATTGACTTTCATTTTGAAACAATTGAGTAGGGCAATAATGAAAAAACGATTTAAATTCCCTAATGAAGTGAGCTTGATCATAATACCCCGATTCCAAAGCGAGGATGGTAAGGTTGTGGTTAGAAGCTTTGCGCTTTAATTCCAAAAAGTGATTCAGCCGCCAAATCCTGGATACCTTCTTGGGTGAAAGCCCCATTTTTTCCAGAAAATGTTTGCGCAATGTCACTTTGCTAATGCCGAACTCCGAAAATAACTCTCTGATTTTTAGCGCCCCTTTACGCTCCATGATGTAGTTCAATTGGGCTCTAAAAGTCTGATCTACATAAAATTTACTATTGAGAAGACTTGTCACTAGAGATTCGCAGTGAATTCTTTGATTTTCGAGCGAAGGTGCTCCGAGAATATAGCGGATCAGTTCCCGGTCTGATTTCTTCAGTTCAAAAAGTTGATCCAATGCCATGGCACGATTGTTCAACTGACCGGGGGATAATGGAAACAGGTGCGCAAAAGCAAATGGTTTAAATCGAATACCAAACACTTTCTGACGCTGCTTCACCAATAACTTCAAACCACTGGTTTTTTGTCCGACAAAGGAGGCTCCCGCTGCTACCACCTGCCATGTTCGCTCATTGGTAAACTTCAGACATACTGGATATCTACTAAACATCATGTCGAATGTACAATCAGGTGCCCAGACCTCATAATGGCGATTCACTTCTTCGGGATTTAAATCCAATTCCCAAAAACATTCAACGTGGTGCGTAAACATAGAATCCGGTGAAAATTCACGATACTCCATCAATTATCTGCTTTATCGCTTTCAAAATACTTACCCACCTTCCGGCTGCATCAGAGTAATGCAAAGTAGATAAATTGAACTACCGTTCAATTGAACAGATGCCCAAGAAAGATAAAATGGTGTATGTATTACCGTATGGCGATCGGCCGACCGGGAGAACCAGTAGCTCCCTTAAAGCGAATCGGAGTAAAAACAAACAAGAATTCGTAGACACCATCGGCAATCAATTCCTCAAAATGCAAATTCTCTAAATTCCAAATCCCGTTTTTTGTAATCAGTTCTTGGTGGACCGGATTTGAAATATCTGAGCCCGGTAAAACGACCTCGGTTCCCGCCTGGTCTGAACCAACCATAGAAGGGTTCCGGGCAACAACCCATTTGGCTACGGCTGGTCCGATACCCGGTGCTGGGCTATTGTATTTTGCCGGATCACTCCAATGGGCCGACCAACCATAGTTAAAAAACAGAGCATCGCCATCTTGGATACTTTCTTCGGTGATCCCCTGTCTTGCCAAAGCGCCCGTGACATCTTCCACAGTTACTTCATAACTATTAGGTAAGGTTGAAACACCCTTGTACCCGGCAATATCGATCAATATCCCTTTGGTAAAGATGGGCTTAATGTTTTCAATACCGAGTTTACGCAGGCCATAAGGACTATACATTTCCTCTCCGGTATATCCGTTATAATAAACATCCTTGACTTCTCCATTCGCCATTCTAAGCTGGGCGCCGATGTGCCCGGGGCCATCAAATTGTGTACCCACCTGGCCAATTTCTGTACATAACAACTCATCATTGTAGATCAGTCTGTTTTTGCCAAAGGGGCCTCCGGTAGGCGAACCTGGACTAAACAGGGCATAGGTCCGATTCCCATACAATGGCATACCTCTCTCATAGACTTGCCCTATTTCGTACACCTTACCAGTCTTCACCAATTGAACAGATTGCAAGATCTTCTCAGGAGTAATCCAGTTCGAAGCGCCAGCCTGATCATCAGCCCCCCAAATCGGATGTGGCCACCAGGGCCCTTGAGATCTGTCTTGCGCCAAAGTAATCGAAGAATATATGAGGAAGAATAGTACTAGCAATCGGAAATGTAAGTTGGTTGGCAGCATGATCATAAGTTTTGTTGAATATTAAAAATAACTCGTTTCAATCAACCAGAAGTCGTCGCTCCAATCTAACACCATGCTGTTCGACGGTTAAAGAATAATCCCCTTTCTTCAAATATTGCCGATACCGGACAAAGTAGGGCTGCATACTTTCATTCTCCCGATACATTAAGTCCCAACGAAATTGGTTGAATCCCTTTTGTCCAATAAGTTCCCGGGTCCAGATAATTTCACCGGTTGGCCTGCGAACCGTCAATGTAACAGTGCCATTATCAACTAGCCAGAAAGTTATTGGAATCTTCTCGATGGATGCCACATCAACATCGCGATGGGTGTCCCGAATGGCAGGCGATTTGGCTCCGGGAATTTCGAAAAGAAAATTCGAAGTCAGAGGCAATCCCTTCTCAAAAGCAGTATGGATCGGATCAAGATTCATCTTATATATACCTCTACCGTGGGTTCCAACCACCAAATCATTCGCACTTTCTTGAATAACGAGATCACCGATGCTTACATTTGGCAAATTCGGCCCCAATAAAGACCAGGAGTTCCCCCGATCCAGAGAGATATAAACGCCCCGGTACATACCGAGATACAAGATATCCTCATATTTAGGATCTTCCAATACCACATTGGCCATTTCAGCCGGCAAGCCCCGATTGATCAACGACCAGTGCTCACCGTTATCTTCCGATAGGTAAACATAGTTGCCTAGGTCATCATAATTAATGCCCGTCAGGGTAATGTATACACGATCGCCAGCAAAGCGGGAAGGACAAATACTTCTTATGTAGTTGGATGGTAATCCTACGGAGTGTTCGTTCCAATGGCGCCCACTGTCCGGTGAAGTCCAAAAAGCCCCTCGGTCCGTTCCGACGTATAACCGCCCCGGAATCAATGGAGACTCCGCCAATGCGCCAGCTGCAACTGATTGACGGTCCCCTTCTTCGATTGAAGGTAAGTCGGGACTGATTATTTCCCAATTGTCGCCACGGTCCTCGCTCCTAAAGACATAATTGCCGGCATGATACAGCGTCTGGGAGCGATGCGGTGACAACAAGTATGGTGCAATAAAGTTAAAATTGAGCTCGGTGGTAGTATCACCCGGTATTTTGGGACGGATACTTTTGGAAACTCCAGTACGCATATCTCTTCTGCGAGCGGCACCGTTTTGCATACTAAAATAGACGATATCGGGATCTTCCGGATCTACGTGCGATACACAACCGTCTCCTCCACTCCAAGCATCGATCCATAGGTATTTCCAAGGATCGTTGAAGTCTGGATTCCATTCGCGGGCAGGTCCATAAACGGTAGCATCATCCTGCACACCACCGTAAATCAGATAAGGGTCCTGCTGGTCTACAGTGATGTCGTAAAACTCTCCCGTTGGGATGTTATTGTAATGCATCCAAGATTGCCCCTTGTCATAACTGATGTATAAACCGCCATCATTACCCAATGCCATATGAGCCGGATTTTCCGGGTTGATCCATAATTCACAGTGATCCAGATGCAAGGTCTGCGCAACGCTTGGTGTAAAATGGTGAACCGTACCGCCAATCAGTTCGAAGGTTTGCCCCCCGTTCGTACTGTGGGCCATCCGTACCCCCAATGCAAAAATCTCCTCATCATCCAATGGATTGACATATATATCGGTGAAATACCAACCGATCCTTGGAAAGATCAAAAGTTCCTCTTCGTGGGAGCGCGACCAGTATTTTCCACCATCGGTTGTTTTGTAAACTTCTGCCGCCAAAGTCTTTTCTTTGTTGAGGTTATCTATCAGCGCATAGACCTTGTCGGGGTCGCTGTAAGAAACAGCCAGACCGATTCGGCCGTTATGGGGACCGTTGGGAAAACCATTGCCCTGTCGGGTCCACGATTGGCCACCATCCGTACTCTTGTAGACAGCACTATTGGGCCCACTGACACCCGGGAAATTCTCCCACAAAGAAGCATAAATCACCTGAGGATTAGAGGGGGAAATCACTACATCGTTGCCGCCAGTTCGTTCATTGATGAAGAGAACCTGTTCCCAAGACTTTCCACCATCTAAAGACCGATAAATTCCTCGATTGGCATTGACCGACCAGAAATGACCCAGGACCGCTACGTAAACAATATCGGGATCGGTTGGATGAATGGCAATCTCACCGATATGCCATGAATCCGGCAGGCCGAGGTATCGCCAGTTTTCTCCTGCATCATCCGAACGAAAAACACCCGTACCGGGCATGGTAAAATTCCGGGGTTTTTTTAGACTTTCACCGGTACCTAGGTAGATGATATCCGGATTGGAAGGCGCTAAAGCAATGTCCCCAATGCCTAATGCCGGTTGGTCTTCAAAAATTGGTTTCCAATCCAAACCGTGATTTTCTGTTTTCCATAAATTGCCGGATCCAAATGCTACATACATTCGGCCGGGACGTGACGGATCCAATTGAACTGATTCCACTCTCGCAGAATTCAACGTAGGCCCCAGGCTGATCCATTCAAGATCGAAGAGGGTATTCCGTTTGGCATCTTGATGACTTTGGAAGGAGGCATTTAGAGGAGATTCAGGGCCCTGAGATATTAATCTGCAAGGTTGCCACAGGAGAAATAGGCAGAGAATAGGGACAGGTAGTTGGCTTTTCATGTACGATATTTTGGGCTAGAAGTAATCCAAATGATTAGGCTTCATCAATGTATCTCTTCGCACATCCGACAGAAAGCCGGTATCGCGAAGCAACTGCGAAAATACTGGATCAATATTGGTCAGACCGTAGTAAAATAACAACGATAATTCAAATCTAGATAAGATCGACTTCAGGGTATTAATGAAGAACTTTCGATCAACTTCAGTCTCCACGACGTATTCCAATAAGTGCCTGATGTTCTTAATATACACTTCCAGCATGCCCCGTTCATTCAGAAAAAAGTCCTTGAAATAGTCCCTCACCTCAACGGCCGTCTCCTCCTGAAAGCGGCGTGTAAACGCATAACGCAAGTTATCGTAGATTTTAAATACTGCCTCACGGCCGGCAAGTCGCTCCACATTATATTTACTATTCGTACTGTCCCACACTTGCTCTCGATATACAATGGCCTGAAGGTTTTGAAAATGAATGTCCATCAACTGAAAAAAGTTGGTACGACGATGGGTCAAAGCCTTGTTTTCTGGCTCTTGCTCTACGTTTGACTTTGAAGCATCAACTACCTCCATCTGGTCGATTAACGACAACAAACTATTTCTGAGTTTGTCGAACCCCAACTCCAATTCGTTGTAGGGTAACACATTAATAGAGGAGTATTGCATCAAGTCATTGTATTTACTTTTGAGCAAAATAAATTGATTGTAGAGACGAGAATATTTGTCGAGAACCTCTTCCAAGGCCTCAATCCCAAAATTGAGACCGGTAGCGATCCTAAGTTTCAACTCTTCCTTAATGTTTTGAATCTCCATCACAAAAGGTTTGTTCCGCTATAAACGTAATAAAAAAGGGAGACATTGTCAAAGGCTAACCCTTTACTGCACTTATAACCTGAAACAAATACATATATTTAAAAAATATTTAAAAAATACTCTTCAAAAGATTATATTTGTAGTAATATTTATAATCTCCTCTCATAAGGCAATCCATCAATTAAGCCGACCTCTTGGACAAACACCTCAGGATTTCGAGTCAATAGATGAAACAAAGAGTTAATGCAAATTAATGTAATGCTTACGGGTAGTTTTGGGGTGGGAAAATCCTCTCTGTTCAATCGATTTATTTTTGATGAATTTGAGGAAGCCTATCATGACACCATCGGTGTTCGCATTAACCATAAGAAGATCCTACACAAGGGCAAGAAAATAGAAATAAGGCTTTGGGACATCGCTGGTGAAGTATTGCAAAGTAAAGTTCCTTTGAATTATTTCGCCGATAAGGATGTCATTCTGTATTTGGTTGACCTGAACCGCCCATTTACATTAAAAAATGCAGGACCGGATCTTAGGTTCTTAAAAGCGATTGCGAAACCGGATACGATAATAAAGTTTATTGGGAGTAAAAGAGACTTGATTAACCATCTCGAACTGGAAGAATTGGAAAACAGGATACTTCCGCTAAAAATCGACTTGGTTATCAGTTCCAAGACCGGAGAAAATATTGAACTCCTCTTCAGAGACATTGGAAATTTAATCATCGAGTAGACAAAAAAACTGTTTTGGGAACGCCCAAAACAGTCTACCTAATTGTAAAATTTCCACTATTTGTAGTCTCGATTATTGGAAAACTTATGGTGTATTATCGATGCTTCTTAAGTACATCATGAATTGTTAGCCGATGCACATAAGATATGTTCACAGGAGGGGGGAAGTTGATTGCGATTGTGACTCTTGGCTGAATAAATTTTCCCGAGACATCGACTAATAGTGTAGTTATAGTGTCTGCCTATGTATGAGAAAATTCCAGTATTGATAATTATTAGTTCAAATGTAAAATGATATTAAAATATATCCAATACAAATTTGTGGGTATATTATAACGTTTCTTAAACCCTAGTTAAATGTCGCACAATATTTATAGAATTATTGCTGCAGACGACCACCCAATAGTAATTTCCGGCTTGAAACTTTTTTTTCAGGGCCAAGATGCTTTTCAATTGGTTGGTCACGCCCTCGGAGGAGCCCAGCTTTTCAAATTATTGGACGAGGTTGACGCCGACACCTTATTACTTGATCTGAATCTTCCTGGCACCGACATCTACCGCCTTATTAAGGAAATCATTGTTAAGTATCCAAACCTGAAGATCATTGCCTACACCAATTATGATGCTCCAAAACTAATGAAGGAAGTACTTGACTACGGGGTCAACGGATACTTATTAAAAGATGTCAGAGCCGAAGAAATATTCAGGGCCATTCGTACGGTCCACCAAGGGAAGCTCTATCTCTGTAAGGAAGTCGAAGAAAAACTTTACGGAAAGTCCAAAGTAAAAACACTGATGTCGGTCGGTTCTGGGCAAGAAAACAAGTTCCAGGACAGTTTTGTTAACAAGACTAACCTGACGGAAAGAGAACGGGATGTTATCATTCTCATAGCTCAGGGATTTACCAATAAGGAGATTGCCCACCAACTTTACTTGAGTAAGTATACCATTGAGACACATCGGAAAAATATACTCAAGAAACTGAAATTCAAATCAAGTGCTGATTTGGTAAGATTCGCTACCAACCATGGGTTGGTATAGGCAATACTTGAACAGGGAGGGGATCTGTCAAAGAAAAATTACCTGAGATTTAGTTAATAACTTGCTGTGCTATACAGATAGCAATTCCCTATTTATCAAAATAGGGAGGATCCATTATGATCATCCTTTTGTATTTTCTCAAAACTCTTTGAATACCCTTCTCCAAAAACAGTGATACTGAAATCAGATCCGGAATGATGACTCAAATCTAATAAAAAAATGTAATATGTATTGTAAAATATATGTTAATATTAGATAAAATATCTTTTGGGATCCACTTCCCTATCTTCGAGAAAACCAAGAATACAAACAAATAGGTATTGTACATATATATTTTCGAACCCTATATTTGTCATGCAATTGCGCTTAGCCACCACTCAATGAAATGCTACATTTATACCACTTTCGATTTCCAGTGAATGGATATCATTCTGAATGGATGAACGTTTAATTCTTGATTCATCAGCCATTCAGAATGGCATGATACTGATTTCACGAATATTTATTTCAATCAGGAATCAATCGATGTTCAGAGCCGGGGTTTCCATCGATTACAAGGACGTTAGGTATTCTATTGGATTGACTGATTCTAAAATAATCTCTTGAACGTATTCATCAGATGGTAATAGCCGGATCAGGGACTGCTGCTCAACTTCCGAAACAAAAATATGCTCTAGTTTTGGTCGACAATAGTGGGAAATTTTACAGAGCATAAGAAATGAGATTCATTCTTGGGCAGTCCAAATTTGTTGAGGTGTTGGGCAGTTCCTTCCCTATACAAAAATGGATTTATTATCTACATACTTTTGATTCTACCCCAGTGTATAGATTCAAAATCCTTTCGTTTGAATTTTATTTGATCCTTGTTTTTCAGGGATCATTTTTTTTAAGTTAGCCACCCTTTTTGCAATTTGGTCTATTTTCTTTAACCATTTTAGATCGGATTGAACATCACAATTTACACATAAGTTATTCTTTGGATATCCGCTCCAGGACTTTACCAGTTCATTAGCAGTGTAAGCGGGGCCATCCAATTGGTTGGCCACTTTCTTAAAAGTGAGTTTTGCTTGCCAATAGTGTGTCTTGAATTCTCTTTCGTAGTCAATCGCGGCTTTTACCCGCCTGCCCCTATCGGGCAATCGCGCTAAAAAATGGTCGCTGTATATGGTATGAATAAACATCCATACACTGGAGCGAAAGTCGGGGAAAACAACGAACTCTGCCAGATCTGGATCTTTCCGGGAGACTACATCGCAAAATCCAAAAGAGAAACAGACCCACCCTTTCGCCTTTCTCCGGATGCCAAAATAGTTATTGGTCCGGTTACACAAGTAAGAAGTTCCCCAGAAGGTTTCTCGACCCGCTTTTGCAACAAGAAGCTTCCAATCTGTCAGATATTTCCATCCATAGGATTTGCAAAAACCTGCCACATCAGCATAAAACGCTTCTTCCAACTTTGTTTCTATGTCGGCAGGTAAAGAACCCGGCCAGGGTTCGTTCAGGTGCCAGCGGCGAGTCTCCAACAGAAAGTTAACCCGGCCGGGGTCAGATACCGACAATTCTTTGAGGATCGACTGAACGTTGGATAGCCCATTTTGTGCCTCCGCGGATAGTATAGGGAATAGCAACAAGATAACACACCACCAGCAATGGTGCTTTATGAGAGAGGGGAAACAACGAGTCATGATTACTAGGTTTATTTGGTTAAATTTACAGTATTCTATGAATCGAATACGGGGTAGTTATGAAAGATCTCAAATATTTAGCAGCTTATTCCATTCCTCTTACAGCTGTGCTTGCACTTACCGCACAGGGACTTTGGTCTTACAGCACCTTAATTTTTGCCTTTGTCATCATTCCCATTTTAGAGCCCTTTTTGCCGAAGTCCAGAGACAATCTCACCAATGAAGAAAAGGCCGAAAGGGTCAAAGCTCGCATTTATGATTGGATGCTTTACCTAAATATCCCTTTTCTCTATGGGGTCGTCTTTACCTATCTTCATCTCTTGAATACTGCAGACCTCACATCTTCGGAATTAACGGGACTCACCTTATCGTGTGGTATCGTAGTGGGCACCTGTGGCATCAATGTTGGCCATGAATTAGGCCATCGCAAGAGTAAAGTCCACCGACTAATGGCCAAAATACTATTGTTACCGGCGCTATACCAGCATTTCTTCATTGAACACAATCGCGGTCATCATAAACATGTTGCTACAGAAAGGGATCCGGCAAGTGCTCCCAAAGGAGAAATACTGTATATATTTTGGCTTCGATCTCTTTTGGGCAGCTACATAAGTGCCTGGAATCTAGAGCAAGAACGTTTACAAAAGGAGGGAAAACCCTTCTGGAGCACAGCCAATGAAATGATTTGGTTTCATATCGTGCAGTTGTCGTATCTGGTGATGGTATACTACACCTTTGGCTCCGTCGGACTTATGGGGGCCATCGGAATTGGATTCATCGGAATCCTTCTTCTTGAAACGATAAATTATGTGGAACACTACGGTTTGAGGCGTCAGAAATTAGCGTCGGGGCGATATGAACGCGTTCAACCCCATCACTCCTGGAACGCCAATTACGAATTGGGTAGAATCATTCTCTACGAATTAACCCGGCACTCCGATCACCACTTTCTCGCGAACAAAGAGTATCAATTGCTGGACCACCATGATGAAGCACCGGAATTACCCCTTGGCTATCCCGCGTCCATGCTATTGGCTATGGTACCGCCTTTGTGGTTCAAGGTGATGCATCGAGCGTTACCAAACACCTAGGTTCCATAGCCTTGCTCTATCATCTGCATGCTAATACAAGACACGCAACCAAATGGTAGCTTCGATTTTCTTCAATTCATCGATCAATTCCTGGCTATATTCTCGGTTAATATCCGTGATCATGTATCCGACTTCCTCATTGGTTTTCAAATACTGTCCGACAATATTGATGTTATTCTTAGCAAGAATGTTATTGATCTGAGCAATCACATTAGGAACGTTGCGGTGAATGTGCAGTAAACGATGAGCTTTTTCGAAGGAGGGCAATTGTACCTGCGGCAGGTTGACACTTCCATAAGTACTTCCCGTATTGATGTATTGAATCACCTTGTTCGGTACAAAGTTTCCAATATTTTCTTGTGCTTCCATTGTACTACCGCCAATATGCGGTGTCAGGATCGTATTGGGCAGCCCCATCAGTTCCGATTGGAAAGGCTCATCATTACTTTTTGGTTCCTGGGGGTATACATCTATTGCACAACCCTTTAATTTTCCCGATAAGATGGCATCGCGCAATGCTTTGATCTCTACTACTTTGCCACGGGCCAGATTAAGGAAGATCGCACCGTCTTTCATTTCGGAAAATTCTTTTGCACCGAAATAGTAGTTGTTTTCCGGTCGACCATCAATGTGCAGCGAAATGATGTCCGATACGTTCAGCAATTCCTTTAAACTACTGCATTTCTTTGCGTTACCTAGTGCCAATCGATCGATGATATCGTAAAAGTAAACTTCCAATCCCAGTGCTTCAGCTAGTACTGACAATTGAGAACCAATATTTCCATAGCCCACGATCCCTAGCTTCTTTCCCCTCAATTCATTGGAGTTTTGAGCAGATTTTTGCCAGCGACCTTCATGCATAGCCCGCGTTTTATCGGGTAAGTTCCGGACGAGCATTATGATTTCGGCAATGGCTAGCTCAACCACAGAGCGCGTATTACTATACGGGGCATTAAAGACTGCTACGCCATGGCGACTACAAGCCTCCAAATCAATTTGATTGGTACCAATACAAAAAGCACCAACATTGATCAGCCTTTTTGCCGACTGGATCACTTTGCCCGTAACCTGGGTTTTGGAACGAATTCCAAGTACATTTACATCCGCAATCTTCTCCACCAATTCTTCTTCAGCAAGGGCGGTCTTTAAATATTCAACTTGATAGCCTTCTCTTTCAAAGAGGTTAACGGCATCTTTGTGAACGCCTTCCAGCAACAAGACCTTGATTCTGTTTTTAGGATACGATAATGCTCTGCTCATATTTAATTCGAATAAAATTTCATCAACATTGGGTGCGATATGATCGGCTTCTGCCTTGACCTTCTCTCTTTCGATGTTTTCAGTAAATAGGTAAAATTTATTGGCATAACCAGCCTTTCGGATTTCAAAATCGTTGTAACCATCGCCAATGACATAAACATCTCCATCCAAATTCAATTGGCTGATCACTCTCGGTTTACCACCACTACTAGATAAGGGATTGGCCAAATTGAATCCATTTACATATCCCGACTCATCGTAGGTAAATTCATTAGCAAAAACTTTATTCGCTAATAAACCATAATCTTCAATCACCGGAATGATAAAATCCTTAAATCCATTGGAGACAATAAATACATTCTCCTTGCAGGCAATTAAATGGGGTTGATTGCGAATAAAGGATTCGGAGATCTCCGATTTCAGTCTTTCGGACAATCTGCTTATATCAGACTGATGGGCCCTAATAAGCTTCAATCGCTCTTCCAGCGAAGTTCGAAAATCCAACACTCCTTCCATTCCACGATCAGTGATCGCCTGAATTTGTCGAAGCACCTCCTCTTTCACCGTAGATCCTTCCAGAACAATTTCGCAAAGTGCATCCAGCGCTTCCACTCGTGTAAAAGTGCTGTCAAAGTCAATGATAAAATATGATTCTTTCATATGGCCGCAAAAATAAGATTCTTTTTGAAAGTCGATAACCCTATATTTCTAAAGTTTCCTATCTTCGAAAAAATAATTCGTAGATAACGAGTAAACCAACGCCATGCTCCACCACAAGCCTCTCCATGTGATACTCTACCTCCTTGGTATTGTTGCTTTATCTGTCGTTTATTCTTGTGAAGGTGAACCCATAGAAGAAACCTCTGAAGATCGTCCTCCCAATGTCGTCATCATGTTTGTCGATGACTTAGGATACGGCGACTTAGGCATCTATGGGCACCCCACCATTCCAACACCAAATTTGGACCGGTTGGCCCGTGAGGGTCAACGTTGGACCAGTTTTTATGTAGCTTCCGGAGTGTGTACACCGAGTCGTGGAGCCCTCCTGACGGGACGCCTACCGATCCGACTCGGACTGGCCTATAATGAGACTGCGCGTCGCGTATTTTTTCCTGATTCCGGCGGAGGGTTGCCACTGAGTGAAATAACAATTGCGGAGGTTCTCAAGGAAAAAGGATACGCCACTGCAGCCATTGGTAAGTGGCATTTGGGTCATCTCCCACAATACCTTCCCACCCAGCAGGGCTTCGATTCTTATTACGGCATCCCATACAGCAATGACATGGATGCCACCGGTACCGGGTGGAAACTGGAAAAATTCTTCGAACCGCCAAATATCAACTATTGGAATGTACCGTTGATGGAGGATGACAAAATCATCGAGCGGCCAGCCAATCAACATACGATTACCAAACGATATACGGAAAAAGGAATTGAATTCATCAAACAAAATCAGGATCAACCCTTTTTCTTGTATTTGGCTCACAACCTGCCCCACACGCCACTTTTTGCCGCGGAGGAATTTCTGAACACAACCAAACGCGGGCTCTATGGCGACGTTGTTGCCGAGGTTGATTGGAGTGCCGGCCAAATCACCAACACGCTTTTGGAGCTAGGGCTTGCGGAAAACACACTCTTCGTATTCACTTCCGACAATGGCCCCTGGCTATTGATGAATCAAACTGGTGGTTCTGCCGGTCTACTCAAAGATGGAAAAGGAACAACTTGGGAAGGAGGAATGCGGGTTCCGGGAATTTTCTGGTGGCCCGGCAAGATCAAACCTGCCATTCAAACGGGGATCGGCTCCACCCTAGACCTCCTACCAACCATTGCAGCTCTGGCCAGTAGCAACCTCCCACAGGATCGAGCTTATGATGGCTACGACCTTGCCCCCGCCCTGTTTGAGGGCAAGGCCAGTCCCCGAGACCACATGCTCTATTATCGAAGAGATGAAGTATGTGCAGTGCGATTAGGGCCACATAAAGTGCACTATATTACGGAAACGGAATATCATCGCGACAACCAGTACACCATCCATGACACTCCCCTCCTTTATAATGTAGAAGTGGATCCGAGTGAAAAATTCAATATTGCCGAAGACCATCCGGAAGTGCTGGAAAAAGTAAAAGCGTTGGTGGAAAAACATAAAACCACCGTAAAACCAGTGCCCAACGAATTAGCAAAAAAATTATAAGCCACAAATAAGCCCTATGAACATTGACTCCCATCAGCATTTTTGGCAATACACCCCCATGGATTACCCATGGATTGACGATCACATGTCCGTTCTGAAGCACGATTTTCTCCCGGAAGATCTGCAGCCATACCTGACCGAAAATAATGTTCAAGGCTGTGTTTCGGTACAAGCACAACAGACCGAAGCCGAAACAGTCTTCTTACTGCAACTTGCCGAACGCTACGATTTCATTAAGGGGGTAGTAGGCTGGGTAGACCTCTGTGCTGACAACGCAGCAAAACGCTTGAAAGCTCTGGCTAAAAACCGTTATCTGAAAGGTATCAGACATATCGTCCAGGATGAACCCGATAGTCGATTTATGCTTCGACCGGACTTCCAAAGAGGAATTTCTCACCTTGCCCGCCTCGGCCTAACTTATGATATTCTGATTTTCCCAAAGCACCTGGAATCCGCTTCTCACCTCATTAGTGCTTTTCCCAATCAACCTTTTGTCGTTGACCACATTGCCAAACCCTATATCAAAGACGGCCTGATTGACGAATGGAAACGAGACATCTCCAAACTAGCTTACTTCGACAACGTTCATTGCAAGATTTCAGGTATGGTCACGGAGGCGGACTGGCAGAACTGGACAAACGAAGATTTTACGCCTTACATCGATGTAGTTGTAAATGCATTTGGCATTGATCGCCTGATGTTTGGGTCCGATTGGCCGGTTTGTCTTCTCGCAGCTGAATATGGTAGCATGAAAAAAATCGTCGACGAATATTTTGCATCCTTCTCCAGAGCGGAAAAAGAAAAATTTTTTGGCACAAACGCCATTAACTTTTACAGTCTTTAGACAACTTCTATTTACGGCGAATTGTTCCTACAATTCCTCGTTCAAAACTTCCAGCACTTTTTTCACGTTGGGCTTCAGATCGAATTTTTTAAAGACAAGTCCATCTCGATTCAGTAGGACCATGTTGGGAAATCGATCATTACCGTATTTTGTTCCAAAAAGAGATCGCTGCATATCCATTGAAAGATGATGGAATGGATGAGTTTCATAGCGATTTGCCCAATAATTCTGACGCCATTCTTGCGGATCCTGATTCACATCCACCAAGTACAAGTTATACTGTTCTGGCGCCTTCAGTCTCTTATAGATTCGCTTCATGTATTCAACTGCAAAAGCATGCTCTGAAGTCCATCCCGGTGGAAAGTATAGCAAACTTGGCTTGCCCTGAAAAAAAGAGGCATCTGTATTCTGGTCTTCAATCGTTTGAAAAACATCGAAAAGAATCGGCCTACCAATTATTGAAGCTAATTTTTGTTTCTGTTCCTTTTCGCGAATCGCCTTTAGTGCTTTTAACTTTTCTTTTAACGGAGAGGGTGCATCAGAGGCCATGAATGATTGATACTCTACGTCCATATTTGTGTTCTCACCTTCCAAATCCATGGTCAGTTCCAAAATCTGAAACTGCATGCAATAAAGTGGTTGGCCAATCAAGAATTTCCGAAGAAACGGATATTGCTTTTTCCCCCCGACCTTCAGTCCCCAGGAGATTGGTTTTTCTAGCTTATACTCAATAAAAGCTCTTAGAAACGTCCGATAGCTATCCTGTAAAATAACATCCTCATTGTTGACTTGCAATGCCCTTAAAAAGGAATAGTATTGATCAGAGGGGTGGCGATCTCTCTTTCCTCTGTGAAACTGCCGAAATTTACCGGGATAATTCAATAATTCGGTAGCATGATTATAGGTAATGTCGTTTCTAATCCACTCCATCATTCCAGGTGCAGGGGAGAAATCTACCGTCTCGGAAAGTTCTGCCCAAAATGCCTCTTTTTGATAGCGGCGTTCATCGGCCAATCGTCTATACTCCATTGCCGTAGTTGCTGCCAGTTCTTCAATTGTAATGTCAGGAGTGTGCACCGATATGTATTGAATGTACCGATGAAAATGGGCATTGTCCAATCCCCCTTCTCCGTCAAAGATTAACTTCAGCTCATTATTTTCACCAATGATGATGTCCACCGAAAAGGAGCGGCCAGGTAAGATAAAAACCGAAAAGACAGCACTTCCATGCATGATTTTAGCGGGAATGGCCATGGTTGATTTGATGGAAAATTTAAATGCCTGATCGGCCGTCAACAAAGCGGTAGCCGTGTGAAAATCCCCTCCTAGCACGGTCGGAGAAACAAGAAGTTTTACTATACTATCCGTTGGATTGTAGACCCTACCGGAGATCGTCACCTGTCCATTCAGGGTCACGGTCAAGAAACAGAAAGCAAAAAATAATTGTGCAGCGCGACTTGCCATCTAATAAAGTTCTCTTATACCAGCCAGTCTTGCAAGAATTTTCGGGATCTTTATTGTTTTTTAACGGATTTTGTACGCAACAATCCTCTAATAATAGCCCGGTCCTTGATTCCACAGAATTTTCTGTATTTTGTTTTAAGGAAGTTGAGCAAGTAATCAACCCCGCAAGTTCTACAATGTG
This sequence comes from Saprospiraceae bacterium, assembly GCA_028284395.1. GTDB lineage: Bacteria > Bacteroidota > Bacteroidia > Chitinophagales > Saprospiraceae > JANQRV01. The sequence continues at coordinate 4,565 of JANQRV010000147.1, read as the reverse complement.
AACTAAAGTCCTTGCAATGAAATTTAATGCTCCCGTTTCTTTAATCATTTTGATCACAATCGGCTGTAGCAATCCCAGCAAAACAGCCGATGAGTCCCCTTCTTCCTTAACTAAAGACGAGTTTCCCTATTCCATCCAAAGCAAAAGCTTCACAAAGGAGGGGGCTTTCACCTCCGGAATAGAAGGCCCTGCAGTCAATGATAGAGGAGTGATATTTGCAGTTAACTTTGGCGAACAGGGAACCATTGGCCAGGTTACACCAGAAGGTGATGCCAGTTTATTTGTTAAATTACCGGAGGGCAGCATTGGCAATGGAATACGGATCGATCAGAGGGGGACGTTATTCATCGCCGACTATACTCAACACAATGTATTGAGGATCGATCCCATTACGAAAGAGGTGAGCGTATATGCCCATCAACCCAAAATGAACCAACCTAACGATTTGGCCATCATGCAAAATGGCACGTTATTCGCCAGCGACCCTAACTGGAAAGAATCGACGGGCCAATTGTGGAGAATTGATACCGATGGAACAACTACCTTGCTCGAAGCAAATATGGGCACAACCAACGGTATAGAAGTAAGCCCAGATGAAAAACATCTTTACGTTAATGAAAGTGTCCAAAGAACTGTCTGGCAATACGATCTGCAATCAGATGGCCGCATCACCAATAAACAATTGTTGATCCAATTTGAAGATTTTGGTATGGACGGGATGCGTGCCGACATCAAAGGAAATCTGTACATTACTCGGTATGAAAAGGGGAGCATTGCAGTAATTAGTCCAGAGGGAAAACTGATCCGAGAAGTGCAATTGGAAGGGAAAAAACCATCCAATATTGCATTCGGCGGACCCGACGGACGAACCTGTTACGTAACGCTACACGACAAAGGTGCCTTCGAATCTTTTCGGGCCGAGTTTGCCGGCAGAGTGACCCTTTTGCGACAATGATGTTCCAGAATAACGAAAACGTATAACAACCAAACTTAAACAAGATGTTCTACCGACTTTTCTTTGCAGCGAGTCTGCTACTGACATTTATAGGTCCCCTAAACAGCCAAGAAATTGACCTACTTATCAAGGGAGGTCGCGTTATTGATGCCAAAAACGGAATTGACAGCATCATGGATGTTGCCATTGATGATGGGAAAATCCAGCAAGTAGCGCCAGATATCTCCGCCGAAAATGCCTTTCAAGTCGTTGATGCCACCGGAATGTTGGTCGTGCCCGGATTGATCGATATTCATTCGCACAATTTTTTCGGTACCGAGCCGGATGCCTATCTAAGTAATAGTTATACTGCTCTTCCGCCAGATGGGTTTTCATTCCGGGCCGGTGTGACTACTATTGTAGATGTAGGGGGAGCGGGATGGCGTAACTTCAGGACCTTCAAAAGACAAACGATCGACCATTCCAAAACCCGCGTCCTGGCATTTCTCAATATTGTCGGCAGCGGGATGGCCGGGGGGGCTATCGAACAAAATCTTAATGATATGGACGCCAAGCTGACTGCGATCGAAGCTCAGAGGTATCCCGAATATATTGTCGGCATAAAAGTAGCTCATTATTATGGACCGGAGTGGACGCCAGTCGAACGAGCCGTAGAAGCAGGCAAAATGGCAAATATTCCGGTCATGGTAGACTTTGGTGCCACGGAGCCCCCCTTGTCATTGCAGGCACTTTTCATGGAAAAACTCCGCCCAGGAGACATTTTCACCCATTGTTATGCAAAAATAAAGGGGCGGACTTCCATCATCGATGATCACCGGAAATTGCAACCTTATGCCCTACAAGCCCAGGATCGAGGGATCGTTTTTGATGTGGGTCATGGGGGAGGCAGCTTTCTTTTTGACCAAGCCATACCTGCCATTCAGCAAGGTCTCAAGCCCAACACCATCAGCACCGACCTTCATACAGGTAGCATGAATGGAGGAATGAAAAGCCTATTGAATGTGATGTCTAAGTTACTAAATATTGGTCTTACTACTGAAGAAGTGGTCACTAAGGCGACTTGGCAGCCAGCCCAGGTTATTAAAAGGCCTGAGCTGGGACATTTGTCAGTCGGAGCAATGGCAGACGTTGCCATCCTTCGCCAGATCGAGGGAGCCTTTGGCTTCATCGACACCAAGGGATGGAAATACCGGGGTAGTAAAAAATTGATTTGTGAACTGACCTTAAGGGATGGCAAAGTGGTGTGGGACCTCAATGGTATCTCCAGGCCGGAGTGGGAACCATAGAAGAATTAATGTTGGAAACGATGAAATACCTATACTCATTCCTAATCTTCTTGTCTTTCTTAGGCTTCGCCTGTTCCGAACAAGGCCCGGACAGAATACCGATTGCTCTGCGGGCCGATATTCAGATCGAACATTATATGAAGGTAGGACCGGAATGCCTGCGAATTCTGCATGACCCAATCAGTAAGGACCTCTTCTATACAACCTTTGACGGCAATGTTTACCAGATAAAAAAAGACTTTTGGGGGCGACCACATCCTATACAGATTTATTCGGCAGCAGACCACGGCATTACCAGGCTTCAGGGAGCAGCTTTCATGGACAGCACCCTATTTTTAATCGGCAATTTCAAGGTAAACAATGGCAAGGGGACCAAGGGCATCGGCATGCGTTCGACCTTGGAACCGGACGGCGGAAGAGCCTTATCCATTCTTTTTGTAACAGAAGAGATCGGCAGTACGAAAACAATTTTTGATCATGGTTTTAATGGAATTGCCATTGACCCTGAAAAAAAGTCGCTTTACATAAGCTCCGGAGCCAGGACCGACCACGGTGAAGTACAAGACAATGACGGACACTACCCTGGATCTCGAGATGAAGCTCTAACCGCCTGCGTCCTCAGAATTCCTGCCGACTCAAAGGCGCTTTATCTGCCTAACGACTACGATTTTCTAAAATCAAAAGGTTATCTCTTTGCCGATGGCATTCGTAACGCCTATGACCTCGCATTCTCTCCGGGAGGACAGCTTTTCGCAGTGGTTAATTCAGGAGATTACGATCACCCCGAAGATATGTTTTGGTTGCGAGAGGGCCAACATTATGGTTTCCCATGGATTATGGGACAAATTGAAAACCCGCAACAATATCCTGATTGGATACCCGATCCGGAAACGGATCCTTTCATTCCACCGACATCCCATGCCTGGTTGCAAAAATATTTTCGCAACGACCCTGACTTCCCTCCGAAGCCAGATTCGATCGAATTTGCCCCGCCAGTGCGCAATCTTGGCCCGGACGCCAACATTTACCGGGATCGTCTGACCGGGACCATCAAGGATGCCGACACAACTGATGTGTTGTTGGGTACTTTCACTGCTCACCGTTCGCCTTTGGGCTTGTTCTTTGACCAGGACAGCGTCCTAGCCGGAGACCTAAAAGGAGGAGGATTTGTCACTAGTTGGACCGATGGCGAGAATTTTCCTTTGATGATGCGCGTGTCTCCCTACGGAGAAGATCTGATGCATCTGAGACTAAAATTTAACGAAGAACAGGATAATTACGACGTGGAGACCAACAGAATCGTAGACAACTTTCTCGGGCCCACCGACGCAGTCATGATCGACAATGAGGTCTTTGTCATTGAATACAATGCCAGACGTGCCAACATCTGGAAAGTCATTCTTCCGAAATCACAAAACAGTACATTATAGAAAATATTTAAACCATACACTATGAAAATGAATACTTCCAGAAGATCAGTCTTCAAAAAATTAGGTGCTACACTCGCTGCGAGCTTTGGCTTCGGCGTTGCCCATGCCGGATCAACATCATCCACAACCAAGTCCCGCAAAGAAATTGTAGGGGACGTGATCAAGGACGAAAACAACGACCCATTATTCTCAAGTGCGGTCAAACACGGCAATCTGCTTTTCCTTGCCGGTAAAGGAGCCCATTTCGAAGGAGACATTAAGGCGCATACGAAGCATGTGCTGGATGAACTCCAGAAAGAACTGGAAAAACACGGCTCCTCCATGGAACAGGTGCTCAAAGTAAACGTGTATCTCCATGATCTTGCTGACTATCACGCCATGAATGAGGTATATAGGGGCAGGTTTGGCAAAGAACCTCCGGTTCGAACAACGGTAGCCACCTATGGTGGGGTACCGGGTGATTCTCTCGTAGAGATTGATTGTATAGCAGCCATCGAATAACAAATATAAAAATAATGCCATGTTGAAACGAAGAGCACTAATCAAAGGGCTTTCGACCATGCCGCTGATCGGCGGTGCCTTTACAACCAGTTTGATCGGCCGGTCTTTGATCCAGCCTTCTCCCGACGAAATGGTCAACCGGGATTACTTCAAAGAATTAGGTGTCCGAACCTTCATCAACGCCGCGGGTACCTATACGGCACTGACGGGTTGTTTAATGCCGGAAGAGGTGACCAATGCGATTAAATATGCATCTCTCCAGTACGTCAACCTCGTCGAGTTGCAAGACCGCGTTGGTGAGCGAATCGCAGAAATGGTGAAATGTGAGGGTGCAATGGTCACCGCCGGCGCAGCATCCGCGATTACTTTGGGGACGGCTGGGGTACTTTCCGG
>JANQRV010000146.1 GCA_028284395.1 Saprospiraceae bacterium | reverse complement strand
TACGATTGATGGTGAATCGACTACCTTAGAGGGACAAACCGGCTCGGTCATGGCACTTGCAGTGGAAAACGACATCTCTGGGATTGATGGTGATTGTGGAGGTGTTTGTTCCTGTGCTACCTGCCATGTTCATGTCGACCCAGCCTACATGGAGCGCATTGGCGAGGCACTGGAAATGGAGAAAGATATGCTGGAGTTTGAAGAGAACGTCAACGAATACAGCCGTTTGTCCTGCCAATTAGCAATCAGCGATGCACTGGATGGCATCGTACTGCGCGTTGCGAAGTGAATGAATACAGCCGTTCGTTATGATTAGTAACCCGAAACCCGATCAGGTCTGCCTGGTGATTGGCGCCAGCCATGCCGGTGTGAATTTTGCGTTTGCCTTGCGCCGGGAAGGCTGGCAAGGAAAGATTGTCCTGTTCGACAGTGATCCATTACTTCCCTACCATCGGCCGCCGTTGTCCAAAACCTATCTCGTCGGGGGAGACCAGCCGAAAATAGATGCTCTCAAAGCCGAAAAAAGCTATGAAAAGAACAACATTACCCTAAGGCTAGGTACGAAGGTTACTTCCATAGATCGGCATGAAAAAAGCATTACTTTGCAGGATGGGACGGTGCAGCCCTACGACAAATTACTGCTTGCGACCGGAGCCCGTCCTCTGGTTCCGGCTATTCCCGGTATTGATACTGCCGGTTATTTGTATACGCTGCGAACGGCAGCAGATGCCCAAAAGATTCGAAAGAGATTCCAGGATAGCAAGGAGCAACGGGTGGTGGTTATCGGCGGAGGCTACATCGGCTTGGAAACGGCAGCATCGCTAAGGAAGATTGGGGCAAAAGTGACGGTTTTGGAAAGAGAAGATCGCATCCTTGCCCGGGTAACTGCTCCATATTTGTCTTCGTTTTTTCAAAAACTTCACACCGATAACGGAGTTGTGGTATTAACCGGTAAAAATGTAACTTCCATCGAAAATGACGGCGATTATGACTGCGTTTACTGTGCCGATGGAACGCGTTTTGAAGCCGACATGATTGTCCTCGGCGTTGGAGTTCGGGTCAACGACGAACTGGCCCTAGCGGCTGATTTGACCACGGAAGACGGTATTTGTGTGGATGGAGGTACCCGTACCAGCGACCCCAACGTATTTGCGATCGGAGACTGTACTTATCATCACAATCTCCACTACGATCGCACCATTCGTTTGGAGTCCGTGCAAAATGCTGTGGATCAGGCAAAAGTCGCAGCTGCAGTCATCTGTGGCAAACAAGCAACTTACGATGCGATCCCCTGGTTCTGGTCGGATCAGTACGACGTGAAACTACAGATGGTCGGCTTATCTACCGGATATGATCAGGCCCTGATCAGAGAAGAAACGGGCGGGGAACCTCGGTTTTCAGTTTGGTATTTTGCCGGCGATCGACTTTTGGCAGTCGATGCAGTTAACCACGCTAAAGCCTATGTGCTCGGCACTAAATTTATTAAAGGTGGTCAAAAGTTGGATAAATCTAAGTTAATCGATCCGAACCTGCCCCTAAGGCCGGGAGATCTCCTTAGAGGTTGACCTACTTTCGATTTATAAAAGAGATGTTATGCTATTAAGCAAAAGTGCAATCGCAACCGGAGATGGCCATTTCGTTATTGAAGAAGTCGGTCTTGCAAAGCCCAAAGCCGATGAAGTTTTGGTCAAAATGAAGGCAGCTGGACTCTGTCATACCGATTACGATTCCCTGTCCTGGGGGAAACCCATCGTTATGGGGCATGAAGGGGCTGGTGTAGTTGAAAGAGTTGGTGCTGCGGTGACGGAACTGGCCAAAGGGGATCGGGTAATTTTGAATTGGGCGACCCCGTGCATGACCTGTTTTCAATGTCAGGAGGGTAACCAACATATCTGCGAACACAATTCCCCGGTGGTCGCCGGTGCAAATGGACACACACCGGGACATGCTCATTTGGAAGGAACAAAATGGAAGGGCAAGTCAATTGAACGTTCTTTCAACCTTGGAACATTGAGCGAATTTGCCCTGGTGAAAGAATCTGCCCTGGTAAAAGTAGAAGAGGAAGACCTTAATTTCTCTGCTGCTGCTATTATTAGTTGCGGTGTCATGACGGGATACGGTTCGGTGGTCAATGCCGCACAATTGTCGGCCGGAAGCTCGGTGGTAGTATTGGGTTGTGGTGGAGTTGGCCTGAACGTCATCAATGCTTGTGAAATTGCCGGTGCGGCCCGGATCATTGCCGTGGATATCAATCCGCATAAATTAAAGCTGGCACAGGAATTCGGTGCGACCGATCTGATTTTGGCAGCTAAAGACGACGAAGGTTTAACCAGGGTAGCAACACAAGTTAAGCAAATGCTGGGCGGTCGGGGAGCAGACTACGCTTTTGAGTGTACGGCAGTGCCCGCCCTGGGAGCAGCACCGCTCGCCATGGTTAGAAATGCGGGGACTGCTGTCCAAGTCAGTGGAATCGAGGAAGAGATCACAATTGATATGCGCCTGTTTGAATGGGATAAGATCTACATCAATCCCCTCTATGGAAAATGTCGCCCTCAAATAGATTTTCCAAAATTGATTCGACTCTACAAAAAAGGAGACCTCAAGCTGGACCAAATGATTACTCGTGAATACGCCCTGGAAGAACTGGCAATGGCTTTTGATGATTTGCTACAGGGAAAAAATGCCAAGGGAGTCGTCCGATTTTAGTTCTTAAGAACTGGCACAGACTCAATTAATACAACACTGTCTACCGCTATTGGTACTAGTAAAACTCAAAAGCTAGTCACTGAAACACAC
>JANQRV010000143.1 GCA_028284395.1 Saprospiraceae bacterium | reverse complement strand
CATTGGGCCGGAACAATACGACCTGGTCTCCAACTATTTTTATACAAGGGTGTGGGCAGCTCCAGCAACATTGGCAAGTTACGCCTTGATGGGATGGTTTTTTGGGATGCAAAATGCCATCATTCCCTTGGTTTTGACCATTTCGGTCAATGTTGTCAATATTGGTCTGAGCTTTTTTTTCGTGTCCGTTTGGGGAATGGATGTGGATGGTGTGGCCTTGGGTACAGTCATCGCTCAATACTTCGGGCTACTTCTTGGAATACTTCTATTCTATCGCTACTACGGATACCTTCTACCCAAATTGCAAAAGGCCGCACTGGTCAATTGGAAGAAACTTAAAGCCTTTCTTCAGTTGAATGCGGATATCTTCTTGAGGACTTTTCTACTCACCTTTGCTTTTGGGTTCTTTTACAGTCAGTCCAATTCCGGTGGAGCAGTCATTCTGGCGGTTAATGTTATCCTTCTTCAGTTGATCAATTGGATGTCCTATGGTGTCGATGGTTTTGCTTTTGCTTCCGAGAGTTTAGTAGGAAAATATAAAGGCGCCGGAAACGAAGAGAAAACGAGAAGAGCAATCAAGCTTTCCTTCGCCTGGGGAATGGCTTTAGCCCTAGTCTACAGCATTGTTTATGGCTTTTTTGGTACGCCATTGTTGTATGTATTTACGGACCAGTCCCATATCATCGAAGCTGCCGAGCCATTCTTGATCTGGACGGCCTTGTTTCCTTTATTGGGCACTCCATGTTACATTTGGGATGGCATATTTATTGGGTTGACGGCTTCCCGTTCAATGCGCAATACGATGCTGCTTGCATTTGTTTTGTTTATGGGCTCCTATTACTTGTTTTTAGTGAATTACGGTAATAATGGTTTGTGGTTATCGCTGCTTGTTTTTGTGGTGGCTAGGGGAATTGCACAGCAGGTTTTTTATTGGCGGAAGGGTTTACTGCTAAATTGAAGATGCATTGTCCGTAGTTGCTATATATTAAGAACAGCGGTTAAAAGACAGCGGCCACTTGCACCCGGCCTACATGAACCAATCGATTCTCTCCGGTTTTTCGGCCTTCATAACTTAAGTTCAGTCGGATGTTTTGAGCCAATTGCCGGTCAAGTGTCGCATTCCACAACAAATTACGGCCATTTTGCAAGCCATTAAGCATGGCGAAGCCAACGGGAGAGTTGGAAATACCATCAAATTTCACCTGGACGTAGGCAAAGCGAGACTTAATGGTTGTTTTCGCACTCTTATTAAAAGCAATCTCAAAATTCAAGTCGTTCTGAAGGGAAGTTTCGCCGCCTCCCGTCAGTACATTTTCCTCATTTTGGTATTGATACTGGAAAGAGAAACGCAGGTTTTTGGAGGGTTGATACGTGAATTGCGGGTCAATCCGGAAACCTTCTATGCGATAGTCCTTGTTGTTAAAAAACTCGGAATCGGCAACACGTGTTTCGGAATAAAACCCGATCCTGAAACTGGTGTGTTTTGAAAAGTTAATCCGGGTTTTGAGAAAAATTTCCTGCCGTTGCCGGCTTTCGAACCCCGAAGTTTGTACAAATTTGTTGCGATTATCGGATTGCCCCGTCTGTATGTCGAAACGAGCATTCCCTCGATTTAGGAAAACGGTGTTGCGGATATTGGAAGAAACGGAGACGAGAGAGGTATCCGCAATGGCGATGTCAAAAGGGTTCCAAGGAGAGACATCGGCAGATTCCTGGGTTTTTCGATTGATCTTCAAGGTGCTTTGAGTGGAAAACCTGGCCAGGAATTTTTTGAACCCCTTAGCCGAAAACCATACTGCTTTGGGGTTGAGTTGCAGACTTTGATTTAGATTGACATTATTAGTACGTATGAAATCATTGGTAAAGGTGGTGATTTTAACGTAATCGGCTTTGTCTTGAAATGGAGCTACCTCCATTTCATTTGGGGTGATAATGCCGTCATTGTTAAAGAGACTGTCCAGCCAAATATGAGTACCTTCTCCCTGGGCCACTCTGATATAGGAGAATTCCAATTTGGGCTCTTGCCCGGAACCAATTTCATAGGTCGAGTTGAAACGCAGGGCACCTTTAGCAATATTGAGATTAAGGTCGGTACGGCCGAGGAAAGTCTCTCCAGCGGAGGACTGATCAATAGTGAGATTGTTGCCCTTAACTTCGAGGTTACGGTAGGTAAGATTGCCGGCTAATCGCAATGCTCTTTTAGCCTTCCATTGGCCATTCACATTTAGTTCTGACGCTTTGGCATTGAGAACATAGTCCTTTTGTGCCGGCTGATAATCAAATCGCTGACTAAAATTTAAATTAAACTGATAATTTTTTTGTTCGGGACTCTCCAAAAATACCTTATAGCGATCGAAGAAAAAACTGGTACTTAGCAGCGTATCCGTTTCGGTGCTTAAGCGACTGCTCTTTTCGCGTTGCCCATTGCTGCCAAGGCGCCACCCTTTTCCCTTGGCAAAAGTTTTGATCAGTTGGAATTTTGGCCGGGAGAACTCGGTTTTTTGGTCGGTCTCGGTTGTGGTCAGGTAGTCTGTAGACAAATCAAAGTCCCAGCCTCTATTCTGCAGATGAAGTTGACCAAAGTGCTTTGTACCGTCATAAACAACGCCTCTGGAAAAACGGCTTAAATTGTAGGTCAGTTCAAGGGTGTTTAATTTCTGCAATTGAACGGTCCCTTTCAATATTTTTTCTGACGCTTGCTCAACATTCCCCAGTCCTTGAATATTTACTAAATTCCAATCCCGTAGGAACTCTCGCGATCGATACGGGTTTAAAGCTTGAAAATGTTTTTCGGTGAATTCATATTGCACGGCCGTATTCAAAGTCCAACCTTTTTGCTCCGGCGAAAGCTTGAAAGTTCGCTCAAAGGTCGTATAAAAAGCAATTCCTTGGTCGTCTTCGCTGTCGAGCTCCGAAAAACGATTCTGGTCCTTTTTACTAAAGGCAATTTCGCTGGTGAATAATGTGTTTTCGTCAAACTGATACTGCGAGCCTAACGTGATCAACCGTTGTTGTTTGGGGGCTATTAGTTGAATGACTGGTTCGTAATCCCCCCTAGGTAGGCAGGTCGTAGAATCTGGGGCCACCCATCTATAGACCCGTTCATTGGCAATGATGTCGGGGTCTAGGATGTAGTTGCCATTGCCTTGGCCTACAAAAGTAAAGCGAGCAGTGTGTTTGGCTATTTCCGGATTTACGGAATATATCAATATGCTGTCGATGGGACCGCAGGATGTAAGGGTATCATCCAGGAAATAAGCAATTCTGAAGCTGTTGAATTCCTCCAGGGTGTCAATGCTTGGAGACAGGGAGCTTTGAAAATTGTCACCTGCGGCCTTTAGGATTCGCTTTTGATCGTCTGTCAAGGCTTGATTACCGGATGAATTCTTTCCATCTTGTTCGCTGAAGAGATTGAAATTGAGCTGTAGTTTTTCACTTTGATAAGAAGTGTTAGCGGCGTAAAGAGTCCGGTTGAAATTTTGGTCGGAGTATTCAAATTCGATGATGATTCTGGAATCCTTGGTGATGAGTATTTTGTTGGTGAAAGTCACTTCGCCTCGATTGTAATCAATGATGTAATCCTCTTCAATGCCTCTTTTCAATAAAGCTCCATCAAAGAAGACTTTTTCAGTGCCAGCGAGAATGATGATGAAGCGTTCCCCCTCATTACCCTGTAATTTATACGGCCCCTGATTGCCTTCCTGTTGGATGATGTTGTTACGGGCAAATTGCCCCCGGGAAATGGCGATGCTTCCGGAAGATTGGAGTTGCCCGTTCTTAAATAGTTTTGATTGATTGGAAAAGGTGGCACCCTGCAATTTTTTGAAATAGTTCATGAAGTAGCTGTCGGGACGCCGCAATTCATAATCTCCGGCGGTAAGTTCGTTGTTGTCCTTTTTCAATTGAATGAAAATCTTGTCAAATTCTCTTAATTGCTGGGTATTTCCCTCCGGTTGAAGGGGGATGTTTTCATCGGTAATGGCAGCCCGAATCTCGACTCCGTCACCGAGGGTACCCGCCATTTGAAGATTGAAACTGGAGTTGAGCACAAGATCTTGGTTATTACCGAACGAGATCCCGCGGGCAAAGCTACCATTGTAATTGAGCCCTTTGAAATCAATGAGGTCGGCTGATCGTGCAAACGGATTGTAATTGAACCCAACGACGGTCTTGCCGGCATCGGTCAAGATTCTGATCGAGTCTTTGTCAAAACGGGCCAACTCTTTCGATAAATTATAGGGCAGCACGCGGTAACGGATTCGAACTGTCGGAGGAAGGGAGTCGGCGGGGGCCAACCAATGGAGCTGGGTGTTGTTGACTTGAAACAGGCTTGTGTCGAGCAGCGTACCATCTTCAAGGTCCGTGATATGGACAGTGGAAGGAATGATGGTCAGAGAATCTAAATGCTGGTGTGGAAGGACAACGTTGAGCCTCCGGTCTCTTTTATTGGAATAAAAAGGGTCCTGTGCTACCATATCGGATGTCCATCCGACAAACAATAATATGTACCACAGGGATCGCAGCATTCACTTCCATTGTATGAGACTTCTGTAAGTGATATTTTACAACTATTTTTGATCACTTACACGGTGATAAGTCCTATTTATGAACAAAGATAATATTGAGGGGTAATTCGTTGCCTTGACTTTTCAAAAGTACCGTATTCTGTCTGTTTAAAACCGTTTTCTCAATAAAATACGTATCTTAAAAAAAAGCAAAATTGTCTTCGCCACTTCACTTTAAATTGTTATTTTTACAGCCGAAAATGATACCTCCCCCCACTATCTTTATCGTACCTACTATCTGACTACCTGCTTTAGTAAGCTTAATTAGGCTATTTTATTATCCTCCTTCCGTTTACGGACGATATGTTAAGGAAAAGGTTATGCTTTGACAAAGTCCGGGCTCATGAACATTGGGACCCCGGCAGATGGACTTTTTGTTTCGACTGAGTGTTGAGGAAGTCCTGAGTATTAACACATGATCTTAAAACTATTGCTCATGAAAAGACGACTACTTCTAAACGTGATTTTTCTGTTTGGGTGGATCTTTATTTCTAAAGCACAGGAAATCGACCCAAGTCTGTACCGAACCATTGATGGAACACAGAACAACCCGGATAACCCCCGCTGGGGTGCTGCCGGAGAAAATTTGCTACGTCTCACTTCCGTTGGTTATGCCGATGGTATTAGTGTGCCGGGGGGCGAGAAGCGCCCCAATCCAAGATACGTTAGCAATCTTTTATTTGCACAACCCAAACTGCTCAGCGACCCGTTGGGACTCAGTGACTATACTTGGGTTTTTGGCCAATTCCTCGACCATGATATTGGAATTACTCCGGATTCTCAAGAGCCGGCATTAATTAAGGTACCCACCGGGGACCCCTGGTTTGATCCTGCCCGAACCGGTTCGGCGGTCATTCCAATGATGCGGAATATTCATGATCCGGAAACCGGGACCTCTATCGATAATCCAAGGGAACATCCTAATCTAATTACTGCTTTTATTGATGGGTCGGGAGTTTATGGTTCCGATCAGGAGAGAGCAGATTGGTTGAGAACTTTTACAGGTGGAAAGCTGAAGACTTCCGCCGGCAACTTATTGCCCTATAATACAACCAATGGCGAGATCGATGGTGAAGTGGAAGAGCATACGCCAGAAATGGATGACCCAGTTGGTTTGTCCGATAAGATTTTTGTAGCTGGTGATGTTCGGGCCAATGAAAACCCTTTATTAGCTTCACTCCATATCCTATTTGTAAGAGAACACAATAGACTTTGTGACCAACTAGCGATAGAGCATCCCGATTGGGACGATGAACAACTCTACCAGCATGCTCGCAAGATTGTCGGTGGCCTGATCCAGGCTATCACTTACGAGGAATGGTTGCCGGCAATGGGCGTCTTGATAGAAGATTATACCGGGTACAAAGCCGATGTAAATCCTCAGTTGATGAATGTCTTTACCGCCGCTGCCTTTCGGATGGGGCATACCCTCTTGAGCGGCTCAGTCATGAGAATGGGGAGCGAAGGCGAGATCATTGAGGCGGGTAATATGAGATTAGCAGATGCATTTTTCAATCCATTTGCGATTCCTGAATCAGGGATGGAACCTTTTCTGAGAGGTATGGCCGTTCAGACACAACAGAGTTTTGATTCGAAATTGGTAGATGACGTTCGCAATTTCCTCTTCGGACCTCCGGGGGCCGGAGGTCTTGACCTGGCTTCTATTAATATCAATCGTGGGCGAGAGCGTGGTCTGGCAGACTTCAATACGATCCGCCGCGATTTGGGACTGAAACCCTATCGTATCTTTGGACAACTCAACCATAAGATCGGTACTTTTACGCGGCTACAGATTTTGTACCGCAGTGTGAATTGGGTAGATCCATGGGTCGGAATGTTGGCGGAGAATCGTATGCCAGGAGCTCTTTTTGGCGAAACCGTCCTGACTATTTTAGAGCGACAATTCACTGCCTTGAGGGATGGCGATCGGTTCTACTATGTAAATGATCCTGTATTGTCGGAAGCTGAAAAAGAAATGATTCGCAACACCCGTTTTAGTGAGATCATTATCCGTAATTCAGATGTAGAGTTAATGCAGGAGAATGTGTTTTATGCAACAGACCGGGACGTCATCTGTCCGGATGATAAACCGGTCGAGATTGGTGTTGAGACGGATGCTGGTGATCCAATTGCCGATGTGTCCATGACTTTGCAAATGGAACACCATGCCATGACGGCAAGTTCAACACCGGATGGAACTGCGAATTTTGACGAGGTACCTTCCTGTGAAGTGGCTTCCGTTGCGCTCGCGAAATCTGATGATTTGACAACGGGAGTAACTACTTTGGACTTAATTAAGATCCAAAAACACATTATTGGAACGGAGCCATTAGGTAGCCATATCCGGATTTTGGCAGCTGACGTTAATAATTCCAATACGATCACAGCTTTAGACCTGGTCAAAATGAGGCAGGCAATTTTGGGTATTATTACAGAATTCCCGAATAATAAAGGAATTTGGAATTTCATTCCTGCCGACTATAGTTTTACCGATCCTGAGAACCCTTTTGAAGAGAGCATGCCTTTGAATGGGATGGCCTTCGAACAAGGAGTAGAGGTTGCGGATTCATATACTTTTATTGGTGTGAAAACGGGGGATGTCAACAATAGCTTCAACACTTTGTTGGGCGACGACAGTTATGTCGGACCAAGGTCTGCCGGGGCTTTATATGTAGAGGTATCCGATCGTGAATTAGTACCGGGTGCTTTCTATACCGTCGATTTCAATCTGGGTGGCATGGCAAATATCGCAGGATATCAGTTTGCATTGCAATATGATCGATCTGCACTTACTTTGGATGCCATTGACCCAAGTAGCCTTTCGGGATTGACACTAGATCATTTTGCGCATTTTGCAGATCGTGGCTTGGTGACGACCAGTTGGAATGCAGATGAAGGGGTATTTGAGGAGGAAGGTGGATTCAGCTTTACCTTTCGGGCAGATAGGGCAGGTAGATTGAGTGATTATCTCACCTTAAGCAAAGCCGTGACCCCTGGAGAAGCGTATTCTGAAGACCTTCGTCCAATGTCCGTGCAATTGTCCTTTGATGGAATGGAATTCGCGGAAGAACGTTTCCACTTGGGCCAAAATACGCCCAATCCATTCCAAGAACATACAACGATCGATTTCTACCTTCCAGAACAGAATCGGACAAAATTCACCGTCTTTGATGCAGTTGGGAAAATACTTTTCACCAAAGAAGAGTTATTGACAAAAGGATCTCATCAATGGCAGGTCGACCGGGAACAAATTTCCGGAAGTGGAGTATTATACTATAGAGTAGAGACAGAATCAACAGCCTTGACAAGAAAAATGATCTTACTTAAATAAAATTGTTCAAAACTTCTTGAATAAGTCTTTTAGTGATTACAGGCTCTTTAGCGGGATCAATTCCCTCTTTAGGGCCTGTTTCAATTTTCCACCATCGACTACCGTTTGGTTAATGGACATATGAAAAATTGGATTAATAAGTTATTGATATATTTGCGCAACGACACCATACGAAAAGAGAAATAATGAGAATAGTTTTGACTTTCTGCCTTATTCTTTTGACCATGCCAGTGTTTTCTCAGAGCCTGGAAGAACTGGAAAGTAAACTCCAGTCAGCTACTTCGCCTTCGGAGAAGATTCAGCTGAATTATCAATTAGCAGAAGCATATCTGAGAAGTAATGTCCGGGACAATGAAAAAAAAGCCTTGCCTTTTGGGAAAGAGGCTTACAACCTGGCCAACCGAAAAAGAGACGACGGGCAAGCGGCTCGATCCGCATTTCTCCTGGCTCGAATCTATGGCGGGATGAGAGACCAGGAAAGAAACCAGGAATTATGGTATAGGACAGCAGAAGAATATGCACGAAAGGCGGGAGACTCCGACCTTATTGTCAAGAGTGTCATCAAACGTGGGCAGTTGGCAAATAGGGAGCGCAACTATCGCCGGGCTGCGGGGATCTACGAAGATGCCTTCAACTATTTTTCCCAAAAAGGAACCAGTATCAGCGAATTGGAAAGCCGATACGAACAGGAAAAAGCGCTGTTGGAAAAGGAAAAAGCTACCCTCGAACAGGAGCGTTTGGACTTGCAAAATGAGATTGAATTGCTCGAACAGGAGAGTGAGCAACTCAATAGTGAAAAAACAGAACTTCAGGCCAATCAAGAGGTTTTGATCAGAGAGGTGGAAGAAGTGGAAGAAGCCATCTCCAATAAAGAAGAAGAACTGGTTAGTGTTTCGGAAGCAAAAGAACAGGCAGAACAGCTTGCGGAGGAGCGCCAGGAACAAGTAGACGAGCTCTCCGAAGAGACGCTTCGGCAGCGACTGGCCCGACAAGATGCTGAAATTGCGGCTGCTAAAAGTCGCGAATTGACCTTGCTGTCCCTCGCTTTAGCAGCCCTCCTGATTTTTTTGGCCTTGTTTCTATACGCTCGTTTTGTGGCTAAAAGAAAGGCGGCGAACGTGTTAGCAAAAGAGAAGAAGCGGTCTGATGAACTTTTACTCAATATTCTACCTCAGGAAATTGCGAATGAACTAAAGGAAAACGGCAAAGCAAAGGCCCGGAAATACAGCAAGGTCAGCGTTCTCTTTTCTGATTTCATCAATTTTACCAGTATTTCTGAAAAGTTGAGCCCGGAAGAATTGGTTGAGGAACTGGACAATTGTTTCCAGGGTTTTGATGAAATAATTTCTGAGTATAAGGACATCGAAAAAATCAAAACGATCGGTGATGCCTACATGTGTGCCAGCGGCTTACAGGCCAACCCCGGAAAAGAAGAAGAATCGGAAGGCAAGCCCCATAATCTAATTCGGGCCGCTTTGAAAATGCAGGAATTTCTGAGAAACCGGAGAGTAAAGCGAAAAAAAGAAGGCAAACAGTATTTTGAGGCGCGTATGGGAATTCACACGGGGCCGGTTGTTGCTGGTGTAGTTGGCAAGAAAAAATTCGCCTACGATATCTGGGGAGATACCGTTAACACAGCTTCGCGAATTGAAAGTAATGGCCAAGTCGATAATGTTAATATCTCAGAGTCTACCTATGATCTGGTTAAGGATGATTTTGCATGCGAAGCCTTAGGCCAGATCAAAGCCAAGAATAAAGGTTTCCTTAGTATTTTTAGAGTGAAGCGATAGAGTGGTATGACAGGAGTTATTACCAGCTGCCAGGCTCAAACCAAAATCAAAAATATTTGTTTTAAATTTCACGTTGCTTTATCTTCGACAAATCAAACGTAAGCATCCGTGAATTTTAATCTTGTTTCTCCATTCAAGCCCATGGGGCATCAACCACAAGCCATTCGACAATTAGCGACCGGGGTAGAAAATGGCGAGCCGAGCCAGGTTCTGCTAGGGGTCACAGGCTCGGGAAAAACTTTTACCATTGCTAATGTCATTGCAGAGCTGAACCGCCCTACGCTGGTACTAACCCATAATAAGACACTTACGGCTCAACTATACGGCGAATTCAAGGAGTTTTTTCCGGACAATGCCGTCGAGTATTTCGTGTCCTACTACGACTATTATCAGCCCGAAGCCTACATTACGGTCACGGACACTTACATCGAAAAAGATCTTCAGATCAATGAAGAGGTAGATAAGTTAAGACTTCGTGCCACATCTTCCCTGTTGTCCGGTCGGCGTGACATCATCATTGTAGCTTCCGTATCTTGCATTTATGGCATGGGAAACCCTGAGGATTACAAGACGAGCATTATTCGTATTCACAAGGGACAGGTCATCAGCCGGAATACATTCCTGTACAATTTGGTGGAGTCACTGTATTCCAGGACGGAGACAGATTTTCGCCGGGCTACTTTCCGGGTTCGGGGAGATACGGTGGACATTAACTTGCCGTATGTTGAATTTGGTTACCGGGTTCGTTTTTTCGGGGATGAGATCGATGAGATCGAACAGATCGAGATTGAATCGGGAAAGCGCATTACCAAAATGGATAATGCGGCTATCTTCCCAGCCAATCTGTACGTTCCGCCCAAAGAAAGAATCCATGATATCCTTCGGGAGATCGAGGATGAGATGCATTCTCAGGAAAAATATTTCGAAAGAGAGAGCCGACTATTAGAGGCTAAGCGAATTCACGAGAGAACCACCTTCGATATTGAAATGATTAAAGAGTTGGGCTACTGCAACGGCGTCGAAAATTATTCGCGGTTTTTCGATGGCAGAGCACCGGGGACGCGACCATTTTGCCTGTTGGATTACTTTCCAGATGATTATTTAATGGTGATCGACGAGAGTCACGTGACGGTACCGCAAGTCAGAGGGATGTACGGAGGAGACCGGGCGCGCAAATTAAACCTGGTGAACCACGGTTTTCGTCTGCCTTCGGCCATCGATAATCGGCCACTACAGTTTAATGAGTTTGAGAATCTGACCAATCAGATCGTCTACGTGAGTGCTACACCCGGTGATTATGAGTTGGAACAAACCGGTGGCATCATTGTAGAGCAACTGATCCGCCCAACGGGTCTGATGGATCCGCCTATAGAGGTAAGACCAAGCCTCAACCAGATCGACGACCTCATGGAGGAGATTGATGAAAGAATAAAAGTGAACGAACGGGTGCTCGTGACCACACTGACGAAACGAATGTCCGAGGAATTAACCAAATACTTACTGAAACTGAACATTAAAGTAAGATACATCCACTCCGAGGTGGATACCATGGAACGGGTCGAAATTCTTCGGGATCTGCGTTTGGGAGAGTTTGACGTTTTGGTGGGTGTTAATTTATTGAGAGAAGGGTTGGATCTACCTGAAGTTTCGTTGGTGGCCATTCTGGACGCCGACAAAGAAGGTTTTCTGCGCAACGATCGTTCTCTAACGCAGACCGCCGGGCGAGCTGCCAGGAATGCCAATGGCCTGGTAATTTTTTATGCGGATGAGATGACGGATTCGATGCGCAAGACCATTGATGAGACCAACCGCCGTAGGGCCATTCAAATGGCTTATAACGAGGAACATGGGATTACGCCGAAAACGATCCTGAAGTCCAGAGAAGACATCCTGAATCAACGTTCCATTCTGGATATCCGTGGCAAAAGCGGAAAAATCTATACCGAACCGGCAGAGCCCAGCTTGGCTGCTGATCCGATCATTGATAAGCTTTCTACCGAGCAATTGGAGAAAATGATCGAGCAAACCGATCGAAAAATGAAGAAAGCGGCGAAGGAGCTCGACTTCATATCCGCAGCTCAATACCGGGATGAGCTCTTCGCTTTAAAAAAGAAATTAAAAGAAACAGCTTGATGCAGATAAAAATTCTAGCGTTTGGTATTGCCAAGGAAATTATCGGAGGTACTGAATTATCGATGGATCTGGCCAAAGATCTCTCGGTAGGAGAATTAAAAGAAAAATTAACGACTGATTTTCCGGAGTTCGCCAAATTGCGTTCTCTGGCCCTGGCGGTCAATGGAACTTATGTAGGGGATGATCTGATTGTCACTAGTCAGGATGAAGTCGTCATCATTCCACCGGTAAGTGGCGGATAAAAGCGATGAGTATTATGGATAATATAGATATACAATTATCGGATCAGCCACTGGTTGTTCAGCAATGCATTGACTATGTTGCTTCCGGCCATTCGGGTGGGACGGCCATTTTTGTCGGAACGGTTAGAGATCAGACCAAAGGAAGGGCAGTTGTAAGGTTGGAGTTTGAAGCTTATGCCCCAATGGCATTGTCAGAAATGAAAAAGATCGCAGAACAAATCCAAGAAAAATGGCCGTCGCAGAAGATCTCCATTCACCACCGGGTAGGAAATTTGGTCATTGGTGATATTGCCGTCATCATTGCCGTTTCAACACCACACCGTAAGGCAGCTTTCGAAGCCTGTGAGTACGCCATTGATACCCTGAAGCAGACGGTACCCATTTGGAAGAAGGAAATATTTGAGGATGGGGAAGTATGGGTAGCAGCCCATCCCTAATTACTGAATAATTCATCCAGGTAGCCGGACCTTGTGGACGCATTATACGTAAAGCGACAACGCCCGGTGCCGCTATGCATAATACTAAGGCAGCGTCCGCTGGCACTAGACGTATCTAAATGGTCCCGGTTCAGGACGCAATGTCCCAATTCGTGAAAGACAATGAATTCACGTTCGTCATCATCAATGCCATTCCAGTAAAACTCATCAATGACTACCTCATCTGGTTCGGCGGAATTAACCCGGCATTGGCCCAGGACATCCCGATCCCGAATGTTTTCGATCCGCCCTTCGAGGTTCAGCGCCTCATAATCCACTTCGATGCCTCTCAAGGCTGCTTCTTCCCTAAATGCGTCGAAGTAAAGCACCAATTCTTCATCAATAAAGAGCTCGACCTCGGGTTCTTGCGGCTCATCTTTCGTACAGGCTAAAAGGCTGGACAACAGGCAAATGGTCATAAGGGAAGATTTATTGATTTTCATAAACGCTCTATTTAATGAAGAAAGATCACTTACTAAAGTCAATAACACCTGATTTGTAATCATGATTTTGTAAGAAATCGACCTTTTAGTTTATTAAGAAAATTTTAACATTTTGAATTGATTACAAATCTGGATCCTGCTCCTTAATGAGGTGTAATCGGTTACGAACACATTCAAATTGTTACTCTAAAACTAAATAACATGTCTAAATACTCTTTTAAGTTGTTGATGGTCCTGGCGGTCGTAACTTCCTTATTTGCCTTTAACTCTTGTAACAAGGATGAAAGCCTAACCAATTCAGAAGATGTTTCCAATTTTGTGAATGAAACCGTTTATAATTTTCAAAGGGACGGTAATTGTGGCAAATTTGGATGCTATGAATTTGTTTTTCCCATAACGATCGTATTCCCTGATGAAACAACCTCGGAAGTAGAATCTTACGATGCGCTCAAAGAAACATTAAAAGCTTGGAAAGAAGCGAATCCGGATGCTACCGAGCGGCCATCCCTTTCCTTTCCATTGGAAGTAGTTTCAGAAGATGGTGAAATAATTTCAGTCGCTTCGAGAGAAGAATTAAGAGAATTGGCCCGCGAATGTATCAGGGGCTTTTTCAAAGGCAGAGGCCGCCCCGGACACGGTAAAGGAGATTTTTGTTTTAAGTTGGTTTTCCCGCTTAGCATTGCTTTCCCGGATGGAACTACTATGGAAGTTGAAGACAGACGTGACCTGCGTTCCACACTGAGGGAATGGAAGGCAGCCAACCCTGATGCCGAAGAACGTCCGACCCTGGCCTTCCCAATTACCGTAGAAATGGAAGACGGCACTCAAGTAAGTGTAGAGAGCAGCGAAGCCTTGCAAGAATTGAAGGAATCTTGCAGTGCAGATGATTAATGCATAAAGATATTTAACTCCTAGCGCGATTAATTTATTGGTGAACTTCGACCCGTCGGCTCTAAAGAGTCAGGCGGGTCGTTTTTATTTTACGATCATTCAGCAATTGGCACAAATTCACCGGAACACGATCGCTTTAAATCTTCTGATTGGAGTCCAACCAATAAGCCTCTTTTGCCGGCATTTACAAAAATCTTTTTCTGACGCCTTGCGGTTTCTTCGATCCAAACGGCATAGGGTTTCTTCATGCCAAGGGGAGAACACCCTCCGCGAATGTATCCGGTAACCTTTTGTAAATCTTTGACCGGTAGCAAGGTCGTTTTTTTGTTGCCGCTGACTTGGGATAAGGCCTTTAGATTTAGGTTTTTGTCGCCCGGTACTACCGCTACCAATATCCCGGTTTTATCTCCTTTAGCCACCAGAGTTTTATAAACTTGTTCGATTTGTAATTGATTGTCTACTGCTATCTTTCCTACATCCAGATGCTCCGGATCATAACGATATTCCAGCAATTCATATTGAATTTCTAATTGATCTAGGGTCCGAATGGCATTCGTCTTTTTCATTTTCACCTTTTCGTAACAAATTCAATGGCGATTAACAATACTTTAACCGCTTAAAGTTTCATAATTTCCCCGATTATCTCCTAACTTCAGAGGAAATGATTGTTATAGAATACGAAGGAAAAGCCAAAGAGGGAATTTATTTTTTCAATGATTCTAAGTTATGAAACACTACCTGATAACGGCCGTGCTATTATGGAGCATTGTGATCATCGCATTTGGTCAAAAAAGGCCACAAAAGAAAATCGTTACCACAAAAGAACTCACCATCCAGTCCGTAAATCCATGGATGAATAAGGGCTTTGTAACGCTGCGCACCGATGGAGAGGAGCGCTCGAACCAGGTTTCGTTGCAATATTTTGATCTGGCGGAACAAAAGCAGACCAGTCAAAAATTATTCAACTTCCGGCAAAGAGGCGTAGATGGCCAATTGGAAGGTTCTTTCATTTGGAATGATAAATTACACCTTCTCTACTCCCGTTATCACCCGGGCCCCAAACGGAATTATTTGTTTCACGATCAATATCGTCTACCCGATTTGGAAAAAGAGAAATCTCTGCGGATTGACGAGGCTTATACCCCGGGGCTATATCGCCTTCCATTTGGCTATAGTATTTCACCGGATAGTTCCAAAATTCTATTTTACAGTTGGTCCTACGCTTTGCCTGATGCTCCTGCCAAATTAGCACTGCACGTTTATGATGGTGATATGAACTTGCTTTGGAAGCAACGATACATTCTGCCTTATAAAAATGAAACCCTCTACCTATACGGCTGTAAATTGACCAATGATGGCAATGCCTTCATTTTGGGAGAGGACTATCAGGGTAAAGTCTCAGAAAATATGCAGATCCGACTGGAAAAGATCAAACGATTTGCTTTATTCGTTGAAAAGGGCAATAAAGACTTCTTGGAATACGCCATCAACCTCCGAGAGAAAGCCATTACGGATATGCAATTCGAAATCGATCCTGAAAATAATTTAATTGCAGTGGGCTTCTACAAGACACCGCGAAAAACAAAATTGGAGGGTATGTTTACTTATAAGGTTAGCTACGAAACCAAGAAGCCGAAGTTAGATGCTTACCCAATCAATAAGGAACAATACCAGGCTTCGTACGCCTATGGTGAAAAGGAGGGGGGCTTCAGTTCGAACAAAAAGGGCTTTCAAAGTTATTTTGTTCGAAAAATCATCCATCATGAAAGCGGGGGCGTAACCGTTATCAGCGAACAACAAGTAGAATCAGATCAGGTGCAATTTACCCCTTCCGGCCCGATGTACGGTGTGGATTACAATGATATTTTGATCACAAGATTAGAGAATAGTCGTGCTCAATGGGTGCTGCGATTGCCCAAAAGGCAATATGAGGTCTGGGCAGGGAAAACCGCTGCTTTTTCGTTTGGTATCGTGGAAAATAAGGAAGAAATATTGTTGTTTTTCAATGACAATGCGAACAATCATCTAAAAGAACAAGTCAAAACGATTGCTACTTTCAGTAGCTCAGCTAATGAAATCAACCTGATGGTGATTGTGAAGCCTGATGGCACCTTTGAAAAAGTAAATATTTCCAGTCTCATTAAGACCGATGCTCGAAAAAGTTACCTTACGCCTCAAATCTGCTGGAAAGTTACCGATGAAGTGGTCATTCTTTATGCAGAACAGAAGTTGGGCAATAAATCGACCGGCCGTTTTGTGGCGGTCAATCTAAACGAACTTTAAAGTTTGAATTTGGCTCTCCGGGCGGAAATGATGCCGGTATTCATTCCGACAAGGTGCAAGCTGCCATTGTAACGGCCATGTTCAATTTTCATACAGGCATCCATGACAACTGACAGGCCTGCTTCGAGTGCAGAATTTGCGGCATTCCTATTGATAACGCCCAATTGGAACCAGATAGCGCCGGCGCGAGCTGCAATTGCTTCCTCTACAATAGCGTCGCAGGCTGCTGGAGCCCGGAAAACATCTACGACATCGATGTCAAATGGGATACTTCGTAAATCTGGATAAGACTTTTGCCCCAATATTTCGTTCACCCTTGGATTGACGGGGACAACCTGGTATCCTTCTGAAAGCAGGTAAGAGGCAACAAAATTGCTGGGGCGTTCTGGTTTGTTGGAAAGACCAACCATGGCAACGGTACGCACATTTCGCAACAATTTGATGATGGTATTAGCACTGCGATATTTTGGCACTTCCTCCGGTGCCAATTGTGGTGCTAGTGAGCTATCTTGTGAAAGGCGTTTTCCAGGTCCCATATTAAGTCTTCAGTTGTTTCCAAACCTACGGAAAGTCGAATCAATTCTGGGCCAACACCGGCCTTTTCCAGTTCGGAGTCCGATAATTGTTGATGTGTAGTGGAAGCCGGATGAATGACCAGACTTCGGGCGTCTCCCACATTGGCCAAATGAGAGAACAAGTTTAAGTTTTCAATAAAAGATTTACCTGCCTCGCGTACATCACCACTGCCCTTTTGGAGTCCGAATGCAAAAACAGCCCCTGGTCCTTTGGGTACATATTTTTGGGCTAGATCATGATAGGGGCTATTGGACAAACCTGCATAGTGTACCCAATCGACTTGGGGATGAGCGTTGAGGAATTCAGCAATTGCTCGCGCATTTTGCACGTGACGCTCCATTCTAAGCGAAATTGTTTCCAACCCTTGAATCAATAAAAAGGCATTGAAAGGGGCTATGCATCCGCCGGTATCCCTGAGCGTAACCGCTCGGGCCTTCATTAGGAAACCATACTCACCAAAGGTTTCGTAAAATTTCAGATTGTGGTACGAAGCGGTGGGTTCCGCAACACTGGGATAATTGCTAAAATCAAATTTGCCGGAATCGACAATGACGCCACCGATAGAGTTGCCATGCCCACCGATGAACTTAGTCGCTGAGTGCACGACGATGTGGGCCCCAAAATCAATGGGGCGACAGAGGTATGGAGAAGCAAAAGTATTGTCTACGATGAGCGGAATGCCCCTGCTTGTAGCCAATGCTGCAACTTTTTCGATGTCTAAAATACTTCCCTTTGGATTCCCAATGGTCTCACCATAAAGTGCTTTTGTGGCTGGTGTGATCGCAGCTTCCCAGTTTTTGATATCCGTTGGGTCTACAAAATGGACTTTGACGGAGAGTTGCTTTAAGGTATGTTCCAATTGGGTATAAGTGCCTCCGTACAAATGAGAGGAGGCCACCATTTCATCACCTGGGCGGAGCAAAGTCATCATGGTATTGAATTGAGCTGCCATGCCACTGGCCGTAGCTAGGGCTCCGGTTCCATTTTCCAGTGATGCGATTCGTTCTTCAAAGACCGAGGTAGTAGGGTTGTTGATGCGGGTATAAATGTTCCCGTATTGCTTTAACTCAAATAGTTGAGCTGCTTTTTCGGGGCTATCGAAGACATAGGAAGTAGTTTGGTAGATCGGAACGGCCCTTGAGCCAGTGACTGCATCGGGAATATGGCCGGCATGCAGCATTTTCGTTTCAAAACCAAATTCTCTTTTTTCTGACATGTGAATTGCTTGACTTGGTGAGCATAAAAGTAAGAAAATTAGTTTGGCGATACCTGTCCGGGAAAATACAGATGGAGCTCTCCGTAAGCTGATCAGGTGAATGTGGCAACAAAAGCTGAAAAGATAGATCTTTGAACAAAGAAAAAACATCGATTCAATGGAAATAATAGTATATATCTACGACGGAATGACTATGCTTGATGCCATCGGGCCCTATGAAGTGTTGAGGAATATGGCCGGGGCTAATGTCAAATTTGTCGCTCATCGCAAGGTGGAAATCAGAGCAGATTCTAATGCCGTACATCTAAACCCGAAATACGGTATCCAGGAGGTAGAATCGGCGGATATTCTCATCGTTCCTGGTTCGACCGTCGGTTTCGTCAAAGAAATGAAGAATAAAGAACTGTTGAAATGGCTTCGAAAGATCGACCAGACTACGCAGTGGACAACCTCTGTCTGTTCCGGATCGGCCATCTTGGCAGCAGCCGGGCTTCTGAAGGGTTTGAAGGCCACTTCTCATTGGAAAGTAATGCCAATGCTGAAGGACTTCGGCGTCATACCAGTATCAGAGCGAGTTGTAGAACAAGAGAAGTATCTAACTGCCGCTGGGGTTTCGGCCGGCATTGATATGGGGCTATATTTGGCGGATAGGATTGCCGGAGAAAAAGAATGTAAAGCCATTCAATTGGCGATAGAATATGACCCGAAGCCCATTTACAATTCAGGGAATATCGAGAAAGCAGATCCTGACGTAATAAAGTTAGCTGAAAAAAGATTGATGGAAGCAGCCCGCAAAGAATTGAGTTTGATCGACATGTTGAAAAATGCGAAAACGCTATATAAGTTAAAATGACATCGGTGATCTTTGTATTTTACCGTGAACCTTTCAAACACAGCATATGTCCTGGCAAGCCATTGAAAAAGTAATGATCTTAGGTACAGAACGCATGGGATTGCCCGGAGAGGTCGGAGATATTGTTGAGCATCATTTTCCTGGACAAGCCTGGACGAATGAAGAAAAACTGTTGGCAGC
>JANQRV010000122.1 GCA_028284395.1 Saprospiraceae bacterium | reverse complement strand
TTCGATCCGAATATGTTGCCGTTCTTCAGTAGATAGGCGTATTACATCGTTGTTGTTTTTTGATCATTGATAACTCAGTTATTCGATTAGCTTCGTATTTTGATGGCGAAGTGAAAGAATGTCGGGTGGGGAATCTTAATGCATAATATCAATGACCAAGAAATGAAACTACCATTTGCCCTTTCCATTTTTACCTTTTTCTTTGTTTCATGTACGCTGCCGTTACCCGCTCAGGAATGCAGCTGTGTCGATAACTTCAATTGGGTAAAAGATAACTTTGAAGAGAACGACGCCGGTTTTGCGTATGCCTTGGAAACCAAAGGTAAAGCTGCTTATGAAAAGCACAACGAGATCTTTCTCGAAAAAGTAAAAGGGATATCCGCGATGGAAGAATGCAGGCCGGTTCTTTATGAATGGCTCACTTTTTTTCGCTCCGGTCACATTGCCATACGAGGCCTCAACCAACCACAGACAAGTTCAACCAATGAGGAACAGAGTAAGCAAGAGATTCTCGATAAATACAAGGATTGGGAAAAATTGGAAGTCGACGCGGCAGCTTTTCCACAGTACCTGGACAACTTGAAGGAGGTCGGTTATGAGGGCATCTGGGAGTCACCTCCTTATAAGATCGGCATCAAAAAAATAGAGGATGAATACATCGGATTCATCATAGAGGCCGACGGGGTATATTGGACACCCGGGCAAGTGAAGTTAAAGATCCAAGTCAATGACCAGGAAGTCTCCTCCACCTTCTACATGCGGGATCATTCGCCGCAGAATTTTGATGATGCCACCCTGGTGGGCAATAACTTTTTGCAATTGGGTTTTGTGACGTTGCAGCGAACTTATCCCGAAATAGAGACAGATGCCGCAGCAACCCGGTACTTCAAATCCATTTCGGCAGATGACCCATATTTCGAACAGCTTGATGAAAAAACGGCATTTTTACGCATTCCTTCTTTCTCTCACTCCAATAAGAAGGCGATCGACCAAGTTATAGAAACACACTTGGACGAGATGCTGCAATCAAAACATCTCATCATTGATCTTCGTAATAATGGCGGTGGCAGCGACGCTAGTTATCGCGAATTGCTGCCCATTATTTACACTAACCCGATTCGGACGGTGGGGGTTGCGTTTTGGTCTACGCCGCTGAACAATCAACGCATGTTGGATTTTGTCAATGATCCCGAATATGGTTTTGATGAGGAAGGTAAAAAATGGGCTCAGGAGTCTTACGATAAACTGAGCCAACAACTCGGGCAATTTGTGGATCTGGACGATGAAATAGTGAGCATTACCAAATTGGACGAAGTCCACCCTTATCCGGAGAATGTTGCCATCCTGATCAATGAAAACAACGGAAGTACTACCGAACAATTTCTCTTGGCAGCAAAGCAAAGCCGCAAGGTGAAATTATTTGGGACCACTACTTTTGGAGTACTCGATATTTCCAATATGTATTTTGTGAAATCACCTTGTGAGGAATTCGAATTGGGTTACTGCCTAACCAGAAGTATGAGGATACCCGAAATGACCATCGATGAAAAAGGCATTCAGCCCGATTACTACATCGACCAAAGCATCCCGAAATACAAATGGATTGATTTTGTGCGAGAGGTTTTACCGGAATAGATCAGTAATTTATTCCCATTCCTTCTGATTCAATTACTTCCAACTAAATTTATCAGTGGAATTCATCATTCGCTTTCATGCGAATGAGTATCTTGGTGATCTAACACTCTTGAAATGAAACGCTATCTAAACATCCTGTTTATTTGTCTGCCGGTTTTGTTGACCAGCTGCCAATCCAAAAATGAAGCTACAACGACGCCCATCTCGACTTCCAAGAACTATCAAGACCTGGTTGATCTATTCAAGGAATGGCGCGCTTTCGAAACACCACCGTTGAAAGACGGGGCGCCCGATTATACGGCCGCAACTTTTGAGGCCCGTTGGCCGACCTTTAAAGCGTTACAGGCAAGACTTTCCGCCATAGATTACTCCGAGTGGCCGATTGACCAAAAGGCTGATTGGCGTATTGTTTGGGCGGAAATGAACGGCTACGATTTTAACCACCGAATTCTTCAACCTTGGATTCGGGACCCGTCATTTTACAAATCTCTGTGGAATGCTCGCAGTGACGTACCAGCGCACGAAGGTCCGACCCACCACGGTACCACCGAAATCTGGACTTACGCTTTTCCACTCAGTGCCGATGAGAAACAACGATTACTGAAGGACCTCGCGAAAATTCCGCCCCTCAATGCGCAAGCTCAACTCAACTTGACCGGTAATGCTAAGGACTTGTGGGTCGCCGGGATCAGAGATATTAAACGACAGAGCGTTGATTTAAAGAAGATCCTGGACCGGCCTGGCGTCAAGGAGGATTCGGACCTTACTGCGGCCATTGAGGCGGCAGTGAGTTCTACGGATGAATTTGCTTCCTGGTTGGAGGAGGAAGCAAAGACCAAAACGGGCCCTTCCGGGATCGGAAAGGAAAATTACACCTGGTATCTGCAAAACGTTCATCTCGTACCGCTAACTTGGGAAGATGAGGTTATGATCTTGAAAAGAGAACTCGCAAGGGCCTGGTCTTCTCTAAAATTGGAAGAACATCGCAACCGAGACTTACCGCCACTGTTGGATGCGAATACGCCGGAGGCATACAATGAGTTGGCGCAAAAATCGGCAAATAGTTTGATGAACTTTTTAGAACAGGAGGAAATCGTGACGGTGAAGAGATATTTTGGGCCGGCGCTGCGGGTTCATTTAGGACAATTTATCCCCAAAGAAAAGCGCAATTTTTTCTGGATTACTGCTCACCTTGATCCACGGCCCTTGTATTGTCATTTTTATCACTGGTTCGAGCTAGCCCGAATGGATACGGAGCCGCATAAAAGTGAGATCCGGCGGGGCCCATTGCTCTATAATATTTTTGATTCCCGCAACGAGGGGATGGCTACCGGCGTTGAAGAAATGTTCATGCAGGCCGGACTATACGACGACAATCCCCGGTCAAGAGAAATTGTGTACATCATGATCGCACAGCGCGCCGCTCGCGGTTTAGGCTCGCTTTATGCTCATGCCAATGAAATGACGATGGAAGAAGCTGGTGGCATTCATTCGGAGTATACTCCTCGTGGTTGGATGAAAACGGAAAAGGAACTGTTGATCTTTGAACAACATCTCTATTTGCGTCAACCGGGTTATGGAACCAGCTATATCACTGGGAAATACCAGGTGGAAAATGCCATGGCCGATTTTGCCCGTATTCAGGAATCCAAGGGTGAAGATTTTCGAGTGATGGATTTTTTCGACCAATTGAACGCCATTGGGAATATTCCAATATCCTTAGGGCATTGGGAGTTAACGGGCGTCGATCCCGGCCTTGAGCAAATTTTGCAATAGCTTATCCTGTCGTGGAAGACAGTTTCCGGGAGTGTAGCGTTTGGCATCACTCACATTTACGAACCAAATCGTAATCACCATGATATTGGTACTGGTTGAGCATTTTCTTAATGAGGAAGGAAGATTGTTTTTTCCGACCTGGGTGGACCAAGTGGAAAGTACAGTCCAAAATTTTGATGGTTTTCTCAGCCTTGACCTGGTAGCGGATGTCGAAAACCAGGAAAGGACCTTGCTCATCCTTCGTTTTAAGAATCTGGAACTATTGAGAATCTGGGCTAAAAGTGAGGCGCATGACCGAGTCATTGGATTGTTGAAGGAACATAGGGTGAAAAAACAGAAATCTCAAATATTGGCGTTTGAGCGTAACCCCTTCACTGTACCCTAGGAACTGATGCTCCCTTCCCCTCCAAAGTCTTTTCTAAATTCATTTTTATGAAATTAAACCGAACGACAAAAATTGTACTATTCTTTTTGGCAGGTTTACTGACCTTGCTGATCATCGTTCCCACTGTTTACATCTTACCTTATACACTTCGATTACAACATTTTGCGGCAAACCCGGACCAAGGATATCATGCGGACTTTTACCTGTATTTGTCTCCAAAAGCGCGACAATTGGCTCAAGATGGCCAACCAGTCACCATTCTTGTTCAGCCAAATAATTCCGGTAATTCCGATGATCCCGAAGTACACCGCAAGGACGCCTGGTGGATGGGACTTGGCCGTAGTAATGTGGCAGATGATCTGGGGGTAGCTCTATTGGTGCCGGCCTTTTTGCGCCCCTCCAAAGATTGGCACATCTATACCCATGCCTTAGATCGCGACGTTTTTACGACTGACCGCGAAGATGTTCGACGGACTGATGTGCAATTGCTGGCGATGGTCGACCAGGCGAGGTCTTCTCTAGGAGAAAAAGGATTGGATGTTCATCCAAAATTTTTGTTGCAGGGGTATTCCGCTAGTGGTATGTTTGCCAATCGGTTTGCTGCGCTCCACCCCGAGCAGGTCAGGGCAGTGGCCGCCGGTTCTCCCGGAGGATGGCCAATTGCCCCTGTGGAACAGTACGAAGATACTCCGCTCCCATATCCCATTGGCGTAGCTGATTTGAAGATGATTGCAGGACGCTCCTTCCAGAAAAAGGCCTACCGTGAGATGCCTCAACTCTTGGTCATGGGTAGTTTGGATGATAATGATTCCGTAGATTTTACCGATGGTTGGGATGAAGAACACGCTGCTACCGTAGACCGTCTTTTTGGCTCCGATCCATTGACCCGATGGGACGATGCCCAACGCTTGTATCAACAGGCTGGAGCCAAGGCCCGCTTTTTGTTGATCGATGAGGTGGGGCACGACCGGAAAGCTTTACAACACTGGACGACAGCATTCTTTCATGAAGTGTTGGCAGCCCCATCAACGGGGATGGCCGCCGCTACTTTTGACTACGGAACCGATAGCGATTCCGCACTCTTTTACTTTCGACAAGGTTGGCGCCACATTCTTGATCTGGGGTTATGGACCCGGTCGGAGGAAGCTTTCAGAAAAGCCGTCGAATTTGATCCTGATTTCCTGATTGGTCAAAGTCTGGTGGGGCGGATCAGCAGAGATCTGGATGAAAGAAAAAACATTCTTGGCCACCTGGATACCATCGCCAAAAAGACCGGCGATGCAGAGCAACTCCTTTTGGATGTATTCTTGCAGAGCATCGCACAGATGAATCGCACCGAACCGGGCGAAAAGCAATCTGCTGAAGCTACCAAAGCGAGACGAACCCTGGCCGAGCACAATTTTCGAAAATTTGTACACCAATTTCCCGGTGAATCTTATATTAAGGCGGAGTACATCGAAATACTGCATGCGGTTCATGGCGCTCGAACAGCATTGGACACATTGCGGAAAATTGCATCGCCAAAGCAGCGTGAATTGCCTTTTTTTCTGGGCTATGCGGCGCTGCTTGAGGCCAAGTTAGGGCAGTACGAAAATGCTTTGGAGACCGCCCGGGAAATGGAGAAAGTCGTCCATGATTCACTGGTTCCCAGCCCCTACATGGTGAAGGCAGAGATCTATTGGGAGATGGACAGCCTGGTACTGGCCAACAAATACGTTCAGAAAGTGGTACATTTAGATAACAATCATTTGTTAGCCCACCGTCTGAAAAACAAAATTTTAAGAAAAACTCAACCTCCTGCTGATGAATAAATGGGTTTTACTGGCAGCAATGGGCCCCTTACTTTTCAGTTGTACCGGCGATGGGGCTAATGACACAGATTCAATGGCCGACGAAGCATCACTAAGAGCGACAATTGATATCTTCAATGCGGCATTCGAAAGGGGAGACGTAGAAAAACTGGCTTCCATGATCACCGACGATTATCAGCATACCAATGGAAACGCCAAATCGATCGGAAGGGATAGTTGGCTTGGTTATCTAAAAAAGCGAAGTCAACAGATCGAAGAAGGAACAATAGTCGTTCATAAATATGAAATGGATGAAGTAGAAGTAGTGCAATATGACGGTATGGCCATTGTGACGGCTAGAGTGGCCGTGTCTAGTAGTTCTACCGGGCAGTTAAGTGAAAATGAGTATCGGGTAACCAATATCTGGGTATGGGAATCCGGACAGTGGAAAAGGGCCGGTTTTCACGATGGGAAAATAAAGTAAGAATCCTTAATAAATCAACCGATGTCCATCAAAACAAAGTCAGAATTAGAGGGAATGAAGCGGATCAGCCATATCGTCGGCCTTACCCTCAAGAAGATGCGCAGTTTTACAAAGCCTGGTATGTCCACCAAGCAAATCGATGAATACGGATATGCTATTTTGAAAGAGCACGGAGCGAGTCCCGCGCCCATGAAAACTTATGGTTTTCCAGGATATACTTGCATCAGTGTCAACCACGAAGTTTGTCACGGTATTCCTTCTGCAAAGAAGGTTATTCGAGAGGGAGACCTGGTCAATATTGATGTCTCGGCAGAATTGAACGGATTTTACAGCGATAATGGTGGCTCGTTCATCGTAGGAGAAGATCGCCAGAGACTACGCCCTCTGGTGCAGGCTTCACAGGAAATACTCCACCTGGCAATCAGGAAAATCAAACACAATGTGAGGATTTACGAGGTTGGAGGGCTAATCAACCGGGAAGCCAAACGACGTGGATTTCAGGTGATCAAAAACCTTTGTGGTCATGGAGTCGGCCGTCACCTACACGAGGCGCCAGAGGAGATACCCAACTTTAAGGATCGGCTGATACGGGGCAAATTCAAAAAAAATATGGTGGTGGCATTGGAGACCTTTATTTCTACCAATGCGAAATATGCCTATCCGACCGATGATCAATGGACTATGTTGACCAAAGACCAGAGTTTTGTCGCACAGCATGAACATACGCTGGTCGTAACCGACGGTCATCCAATCGTATTGACTAAAATCAATGGCATCTGATGAAGACAATCGGACTGATAGGCGGCATGAGTTGGGAATCTTCCAAGGTGTATTACGAATTGATCAATCGGATCGTTAGAGAAAAACTGGGTGGTTTTCATTCCTGTAAAAGCCTTATGTATTCGGTCGATTTTGCCGTTGTCGAGGATCTGCAGCACCGAAATGAATGGATAAAATTAGAAGAATTGATGGTCGACGCAGCCCAGGCATTGGAGAGGGGAGGAGCCGATCTCATTGTTCTTTGCACCAACACGATGCATCTCTGCAGTCAAGCCATCATCGATCATACATCCATACCCTTCCTTCATATTGCGGAAGCAACCGCCGAAGCCATTCAGGAAAAAAAATTACGGAAAGTAGGACTTTTGGGCACCCAGTTTACCATGGAGAAGGATTTCTATAAACGGGTAATCAAAGACAACTACGACATCGATGTAATCATCCCGGATCCATCGTCGAGAAGGATTGTGCACGATATCATTTACCAAGAGTTGGTGCACGGCATCATCACCGATTCCTCCCGGGATCGATACAAGGCCATCATTGGTCAGCTGGTTGCCAAGGGAGGAGAAGGTATTATTTTGGGTTGTACGGAAATACCGCTTTTAATCTCTGAACAAGACGTGGAAGTCCCTATTTTTGATACGACGGTCATTCACGCGGAGAAAGCAGTTCAATTCATACTGCAAAATTAAGACCTATTTGAAAAGCACCCCTGAGATCAAGAAAGTAGTCTGACATCGGAACTTTTATCCACCCCACAGAGTATTTGCTATGAAGGAAGACTATGCTATTGTTCAAATAAATGCCCGATGAAGGAATTGATTCAGGTCATCGACCACAATTTCAATTTGCACGCCAAGAAAGTGATCGAATGGACCGAAGGAATGTCGGTGGTCCAAACCCCTAATCTTACCTATACCGATAGCAACCTTTCCTGTGATACTTTCAATATCATTCACATTCAAAATGGCCAGGAATTGGGTACAACCGAATTGGTTGATGCCGTTTGCTACTTTAAGAGTCGGCAGTTGGCGTATTGCATTTGGGTGAATGAAGAGAACCTGTGCGAACCGGTAAAAGAGCAACTAGCTAAGGTCGGCGCTACCCGCCAAAACGAGGAAATCGGGATGGTTCTGGATTTGCACACTTATGATTTGGTGGAACGAGATAAACACCAGGACATCAAAATAGTGGATGATTCGAAAAGCCTGACTGAATTTGCAAGAGTGATTGCCGAAAACTGGACTCCTGCAGACCCCAACGTGCTTCACTACTATCAACTCACCAGCCATCATTATCTGGACGACGCGAACGGTATCCTTTTATTGATTGGTTTTCAGGACGATCAACCGGTTGCTACTGCAGAAATGTTTCCGACCGATGAGAAAGTAATGGGATGTTATGGCATCGCTACTTTGGAGACCTACCGTCGGAAGGGACTCGGTACCGCTATGTTGACCTATGCCCTCAATACTGCAAAGGAACTGGGATATGAAAAAGCCGTGCTTCAGGCTTCCGCGGATGGCATCGGTATTTATCGGAAATTTGGATTTAGAGCCTATACCACCTATTTTGAGTACGCTTGAAAGAGGGAATTTATGAAGAAAGTAATGAGAATTGTCTCACACAGCGAGCAATGGAAAAAGCAGTTTCAACGGGAGAAACAGGAATTATTAAATATTTTTGGGCCACTGGTAATTGAGGTTCATCACGTGGGCAGTACCGCCATCACTACTACCAAAGCAAAACCGGAAATTGACATTTTAATGGTAGTGCGGGAGGTGACATTCCTGTCTCGATACGATGCTGCAATGCAGACGTTGGGATATCGTGTAAGGGGAGAATGTTTGGATCAGGGTGGAACGCCGGGCAGGTTTTATTACAGCAAAGACCAATCTTCGGTGAGAACTCACAAAGTCCATATCTGTAGGAAAGGGCATCCCGATATTCATAAGATGTTGGCATTTAGGGACTATCTGATTGCACATCCGGAAGTTGGACAAGCCTATGGTACTTTGAAGGAAGAACTGTGCGAGATCCATGGTTACCATGATATACAGGGATACCTTAAAGGGAAAGCGGCATTCATTGAAGATATTGTTTCCCGAGCTATGGAGGAAAGTTGAATTAAAGCGCAAACATCATGGAGATTGTAAAATCGGAAGTAGTAATTATTGGCGCCGGTCTGACCGGACTGTCGCTCGCCTATTATTTGCGAAACAGCGGATTGGCTGTTAGCATTATTGAAGCCCGCAATCGTTTGGGAGGTAGAATTTTGACCCAATACGTTGAAGACGGGGCGCCACTGGAAGCCGGTGCTACCTGGTTAGGAGTCAAACATGAAGTCCTGAATCGTTTATTGGAGGAATTGGATATCGGGATTTTCGAACAGGAGTTAGGAGAAAAAGCGGTTTATGAACCCATTTCTACCAGTCCACACCAAATCGTATCCTTGCCGCCTAATTCCGATCCCAGCTATCGCATTCAGGGAGGCTCTTCGATATTGATTGATGTCCTGGCCGAAAAGATTGACTCGCATCAAATACACTTAGGAGAAATTGCCAAAGAAATTCTAAAAACAAAGGATGGACTGATCGTAAAATGCGAGCACTCTGCCTATCAGGCTTCATGGGTGGTCTCCACGCTGCCTCCCCATCTCCTGGTATCGACGGTAGCGTTTCAGCCGCAATTACCCGAGGAATTATTAGCAGTTGCTGCCAAAACCCATACCTGGATGGGAGAATCAATCAAGATCGGCTTAAGGTATCGACAACCATTTTGGCGGAACAAGAATAGCAGTGGTACAATTGTCAGCAACGTGGGGCCCATTCCCGAAATGTATGATCATTCCAATTATGAAGCCTCCCACTATGCGCTGAAAGGCTTCCTGAACGGATCCTATTATTCCGTGACGAGAGCGGAACGATTGGAGATGGTGCTTCGCCAACTTCGAAAATACTATGGACCGAAAGTGGACGATTACCTCAGTTATGAAGAGAATATATGGCGGGAGGAACCCTATACTTATGTAGACTATCAGGGGCATATTTTGCCACATCAAAACAATGGGCACTCGGTCTATCAACAAGCATTCTTTGATGGAAAGTTTTTCATAGCCGGATCGGAAACGGCTTCTCAGTTTCCCGGGTATATGGATGGGGCTGTCCGTAGCGCCCATTCTGTCAGTCAAAAAATCTTAAACATGTAGATAGCGCTATGACGCCCGTAAATTACGATAAGTATTACCAAACGGAAAATCTATTTGGAGCGCCCTATCCAGAATTGATCGCCTTTTTCCAGGCGTTGCCAAAAAGGGGAAAACTCCTGGATCTCGGATGCGGACAGGGCCGCGATGCACTCCCGCTTGCACGTTTGGGGTTTGATGTGACCGGGGTCGACCACTCACAACTCGGTATCCAACAAATGATGCGCTCAGCACAGTCGGAAGGATTGCCGGTGACCGGCATCGTAGCCGATGTTTTCAAGTGGAATGACTTTGCAAATTACCAATACATACTGCTGGATAGTATGTTTCATTTTACTAAAAAAGACCGGGCAAAAGAGACGGCATTTATTCGCGCGATCATTTCTCAAGTAGGGGAAACCGCTCTGGTGGCATTTTGCATACAGGACACCGGAGAAAAATGGGCCTTACTAAACCGGGCGCTTGATGCTGAAATGCCGCGAAAACGAGTACATGAAGTTCAGTTTAAATACTTGTTTCACGATCGTGAATCGGGACATAGTTCCGAATCCAACTACCGGATGTTGGTCGTAAAAAAATAGCTGTCAATTTATCGGTTGCTTACAAGGAACTAGGGTTTTTTCTTTGTTCTGTAAAGTTTGTCATTCTCCTTTAAAATCTGCTATCTGATATGCTAGTTACCGACCGGGCGCAAATACAAAGATATTACCAGGCATTGTTGGACCGCCAACAGTGTTTCACCGGCATTTTTTATGCATGCGTCAAAACGACTTCCGTTTTTTGTATTGCGACTTGTCGCGCCAGAAAGCCCAAGTTGAAAAACGTAGAGTTTTACACAACTTTTAAGGAAGCTCTGGATCAGGGTTATCGCCCTTGTAAGATTTGTAAACCCACCGAAAATGCTCATGAGGCGCCGAAAGAGGTTTTAAGGGCCATCGAAATGGTTAAACGACATGAGAAAGAAAAAATTTCGGACTTTCGGCTTCGTGAGTCAGGTATAAGCCCGGAATCCGTCCGTCGATGGTTTAAGAAGAACTACGGGATCACCTTTCATGCTTTTCAGCGGATGTATCGGATCAATGTGGCGTTTCAGGAATTAAAAACTGGTCGAAAAACAACTGATACGGCATTTGGCGTGGGGTATGAGTCCCTCAGCGGTTTTGGGTATACCTATAAAAAATTGCTGGGAAGTTCGCCGCGCAAGAGTATCACCAAAAATGTGATCTTGCTCAGCCGCGCTGCTACCCCTCTTGGTCCCGTGTTTGTAGCTGGCACTGATAAAGGCATTTGCCTGGTGGAGTTTGTGGATCGCAAGATGTTGGAAAAGGAGTTTAGCGACCTGCAACGATTATTGAAAGGGACAATTATAGCCGGTGAAAATCAACATACGGAACAGGTCAAAACCGAATTGCGCGAATACTTCCAAGGAGAACGAATGCACTTCGATGTAGCGCTGCATACGCCCG
Organism: Saprospiraceae bacterium; assembly: GCA_028284395.1. Classification (GTDB taxonomy): domain Bacteria; phylum Bacteroidota; class Bacteroidia; order Chitinophagales; family Saprospiraceae; genus JANQRV01. The sequence continues at coordinate 12,285 of JANQRV010000122.1, read as the reverse complement.
GTACGGAATTTCAAAATGTGGTTTGGGAAGCACTGCTCAACATAACTCATGGACAAACGATGACCTATCGTCAGCTCGCGGAAAAAATTGGTAATCCCAAAGCGATCCGGGCAGTGGCATCGGCTAATGGCCTCAATAGAATTGCGATTGTAGTACCTTGTCATCGCGTAATTGGTTCGGACGGTCAACTGCGTGGGTATGGTGGTGGGCTCGAAAGGAAACAGTGGTTGTTAGATCACGAAAGTGCGCATTATGCATGATTGTCGGCGAACCTGGCCGCGCTTTTGATGAGTGCCTCATAGACCGGAATACCAGATAGGATATCGGCGTTACCTAATATGATGAGTTGTTGGCGAGCCCTGGTGAGTGCTACATTCAGCTTTCGGTCAATTCCCTCATCAGAAAACGAGGTCAGGGTCGTAAGTCTATCCAAACTATTCGTGCAAAGCGATATGATGATAATGTCGCGGGCTCCTCCCTGGTAGCGCTCTACGGTATCGATCGTCAGGCTTTCATCTAAGATTCCCCGTGTTTGAAGTTGTTGCCGAACCTGGGCTATCTGAGCCCGGAAAGGTGTTATGATCCCAATTTTTCGGGCATCAAATTCGAAGTCGTTGTGTTGGTAGATTTTTTTACAAGCTTCAAAAATACGCACCGCCATGGCTGCTTCGTATTGATTCGTCTTCTGCAAATTGCTTTGGAGGTCTACTGGGGTATCAATAAAAATCATTCGGTTGTGGCAGAGGAGATCCAACAGCTGTTTTCCTGGATTGGGATTCGATAACCCCATTTTCTTGGTCTGTTCGAAATGGTGTTTGATGGTTGGCGGCAGAATCCTCAGAGAGTGATCATAAAAGAAACGACTTGGAAAATCCATCAATAATTCGTGCATTCGTCCTTGGTAACTCAACTGGTCATAAGCCCAGTCCCAGCCTTGTGACAGACATCTTTTGTACAATCTTTCAAAGAAAGAATTGCGGAGGTTGTTAAATCCGAGGTGCTGGAGTTCTGCTTCTTTGACTGCCGATAAGTGATCTGCTTGTGCTACAACTGCCGGCAACTGCTTGTGATCGCCAATCAATATGAACTTATTGAACCTGGGTAGCAGACCCACCAGACTCGGTTCGAGAATCTGGGAGGCTTCATCAATGATGGCCGTGTCGAATTGTTTGAGACTAAGCAGTTCTGGTTTGCTGACGATGGAGGCGAGTGTGCCGACAACGATCCGGTGTTCGCTGATCAACTGCCGAAGCGCCTTTCTAGTCTTAATGCCATGGCTTTTATGTTTAAGAAGTTGTCCTTGAAATTGTGCCGGCATTCCATAGCCGGACCCTACCCGAAAATAGTATTTCCCGAAATCTGGGCTAATATTGCTGATGGATGCGCAAATCTCATCCACTGCCCGATTGGTGTAGGCCATGAGCAATAGGTTCTGATCGGTATTTTCGACCAGATAGCGCACGAGATTTTTGAGCATCAGGCTGGTTTTGCCCGTACCGGGAGGTCCCCAGAGCAAGAAATAATCCTCAGCAGTCAGCGCCTTTTGCAGAATTCGGCGTTGTTCATCGGTCACACCTCCGTAGTTGATTGTAATCGTTTCTTTGGGCTGCTCCGGAGGAGTGGCTCCCATAAGGAGCGACCGTTTTTCCCTTTTGCTGGTCATCCAGGTAAACAAACTCCGATACATATTCGTAAAGCCACTGTCCAACATGTCGTGCTCAAGATTCCAAAATTTAAATTGAGTGAAAGTATGCTGATTGGATTGTTTGGAACGGAGCCTGATCGTGACTTCCCCTTCGGTTATCTCCAGGATGGTGCATTTGAAAATCTGGTGATGTAGTCCGGTTTTTCCGCCGGATAAAATTGGGTAAAGCACAGCAATATCACCCAGTCGAAAATTGGCTAGCTCATTGGTTTGATCCGTTTTCCGGAAGGTAAGAAAATGGTCGCGATTGCGGACAATTTGACCTTCCTTGAATCTCAAATGATTGATGATCTCAAATTTCTCTACTTTTTCGGATAGGTTTTCCAACCAGAGGGCAGCCTGGCCGTTGAGTTTGTCGGCGCCGTGCAGTCCTGTTTTGGCCAGTTGATGTTCGCGTGCAATGAAACCGACGAAAGCGAGGAAGTATTTCAACTCGACCGATTGTAGTCCGCGCAGCCCATTTTCAAAGGTGACGATGCGGTCGCGAGCAAAACCCGATAGTCGGCCGCATTTATCAAGCGACAGTATCGAAAGAGCTTCTCTGCCCTGGCTCAGATGCTCGGTATCTGCCAAGATACCCGCTAGTCTTTTTTCGAACAGGATGATCTGGTTGCGAAACTGGATGGCTTCCCACTGTTGAGCTTTTATCCTCGGAGCAAAACGCAAATGGCGCTCCTCGACACCGGAATAGAGTATGTAATTGGCGGGGTCGAACCGATTCTCGTAAACCGATTGTATCAAGAGATCGTACAGCAGGGTTTGTACAAAATGGTTTTGACCCAAACCATAAATATTCGGTTTGTACACCTTTCCACTTTTCAGTTCGACGATACCAGAACGCTTCCCTTCAAAAAAGAGGTCCAATCGCCCCTGCAGGCCATATTTTTCCGAATAGAAAGCGGGTTCGATACTGGCTTGATCCAGAGAAATGCCTTCATTAGGCAGATCCTGTAACAATACTTTTCGAAGGCGATGGAAATGTTGGGCAGCCTTGGTGTACAGCTCCTTTATTTGACCATCGTTGAAAAGGCTTAGCGGCAATGGATAAAGCTCGAAAAGGGCTACAAACAGCTTCTTGAATTCGGGGTTGGGATCAATCAATAATTCATCAAGCAGATAATTGCTGGTATTTCCCAACATCAATGGAACCGTAGGAAAGAAGGGCCAGAACTTCTTGAGCACATAGGAAGAAATTTCTGCTTTGGCGCCCTTAAAACTTTCCGATACACTGGACACATCGACCAGGAAGTCTGGCTCCAGAACGAAAGCTGAAGGCAGGTAGCAATCTCTTTGATCAATGGTGACATCAACCAAATTCATGGTAACCGGAAACTCCATCCACTTTTTAATGCCTTGGATGGTTGGATTGAACATGTCGTTGCGGCCAGTGACGTTGTATCGGATGGTCACGGTTTTTTCGGGCCGTTCACGGTCTTTTGCTATCAGGGTATTCGGCTCTTGCCCTTCGCCAAGGATCAGGACCCGGATGTAAGGTCGAAACTCTTTGGATTCAATACGTTGATAAGCAAAAGGCCATTCAGCCGGAAGTAATGCTTTGAGTTGTTCCGGTACCGGACAATCCAGGGCCTGCCGAATACTTTCGGTCAACACTTTTAAAGCAAAACCCACTTCTGCAGAGCCAATTTCACCGGCGCCTCGACGGCCCATCTTCCGAAAGCGATGTAGGTAGTACTGAAGTTGTGAGGAGAATTGGTATTTATGGCCAATGTAGGCGATCTTGGCGAAAAGGGTCGTAAATTGCAACTGCTCTTCGTTGACCAAAAGATCAAAAAACTTTAGTGACAATTCATATACGGCCCCGTATTGTCGCGAGGCTTCCAAGTGCCTGCTTTCCATTAACTGGACTAACTTGCGATACAGTATTTCACCAAGGGCAGCAGAGTTCATATGATTTGAAGCTGGTCCTGTTTAAAAAATACATTAATTTAATTCCAATATTTGTTTGTTAAATGTTTTTAGCCGTGGAAATAAAAGTGTAACTTTAGTCCCGAGAAGACTATATAACAGCCAAAGACAATCGTAAAAATGGAACTAAAAAACCTGGACAAAGGTGCCTTAAAGGAGGCAATAAAAGAAATCCTGGCCGAGGAAAAAACACTAATGAGGGAAATCTTCAAAGAAATGTTGATGGAGTACAATATCATTAACCCCAAGGAAGATCCCACTCTTTGGAAAAAACTAGAACACTACCGACAAGAACGATTCAGTATGTTTGATGATGTCATCAAGGCACTTACCTAGACTTCCGGAATCCCGGAAATTGATTTTATCGATTTAAATTTTCAACCACGATTATGTGAAGCTATGGTTACTATGGCTGCTATGGCTACTATGGCTACTATAGCCGCTATAGTAACCATAGTAACAACAGCAGCCATAGCAACAACAGCAGCAGCAGCAATAACAGCAACTGTGTCCTATTATGGCAGCAAAAGAGTTTTGGACACGGAACCAGCTATTTTGGAAGTATCGTCCTGCGAAACAGCTAAAAAAATCAGTCCGTTCGCCTTCTAACAGTTACAAATACTATTTTTACTACCATTTTATCGAGATTGATTGCTTAAGCACGCTTTAAAAGTTGAAACATTATGAAAAGACTACCTCTATTTTTGCTGGGATCAGTATTGATTGCCCTAAATTGTTGGAATTGTCAACCTGCAATTTCGGAGGGCGATGCTGTTGAAGTCAAAATCGAAGCAGCAGCCATTGACGGCTTTATGGAAGCCTTGGCCTCCGATGATTTTGAGGGACGCAAACCATTTACCGACGGTGAGACCAAAACCGTGGAATATCTGAAAACCGAGTTTGAGAAAATGGGACTGGAGCCCGGTAATGGCGACAGTTATTTTCAGGAGGTTCCACTTGTGGAGATCAGTCCTAATCCAGCCGAAATCATGACGGTTAAAGGTAAAGACAAGTCGATGGACTTTAAGTTAGTTGATGATTTTGCCATCTACACCCAGCGCGAACAAGCAGAAATTAAGATTGAGGATGCCCCATTGGTCTTCTGTGGCTACGGTATTGTCGCTCCCGAATATGACTGGAATGATTATGAAGGCATGGATATGGCCGGGAAAATTGCCGTGGTTTTGGTCAATGACCCAGGCTTTCAGGGGGAAGATACCACCATTTTCAAAGGAAATACCATGACCTATTACGGCCGGTGGACCTATAAATACGAGGAGGCGGCACGTCAGGGAGCGGCGGGAGTATTGATCGTTCATGAAACCAACGCCGCCGGCTATCCGTGGTTTGTTATTAAAGGTTCCGGCTCCTCTCCCAAGCTGGACCTCCAAACACCCGATGGTAATGCCGGTCTTTGTGCCGTACAAGGCTGGATGACCTTGACTACCGCCGCTAAGATATTCGATGTAGCCGGCATGCGCGGAACCGACATTTATACGATCTCTCGGTCGCGCGATTTCAAACCCTTTGACTTGGGAGTCACGGCCAGCATGTCTCTCACCAACACTTTCAAAAAAGATGTGTCACAGAATGTCGTTGCTATGATCAGGGGCTCGAAACGGCCGGATGAGTACATCATTTACTCTGCCCATTGGGATCATATGGGTATTGGTGCGGTGGTGAAAGGAGATTCGATCTACAACGGTGCTGTAGATAATGCTTCCGGTACCTCCTGCGTACTGGCTATTGCCAAGGCTTTTACGGAGCTACCTGAAAAACCGGAACGCTCCATCGTCTTTCTCATCGTCACCGCCGAGGAGCAAGGCTTGTTGGGGTCAGCTTACTATGGTGCCAATCCTATTTTCCCGGTTGTCAATACTGTTGCCAATATCAATATGGATGCAATGAATGCATTCGGCGAAATGAAAGACCTGGAGATTGTCGGCTACGGGCATTCGGAAATGGACGACTATGCCAGGGAGGCCGCCGAGGCTCAGGGCCGGTATATCGTGCCCGATCAGGAGTCGGAAAAGGGGTTCTTTTTCCGTTCTGACCACTTCAACTTCGCTAAAGTTGGTATTCCCGCTTTGTATGCAGCCGGTGGGATGGATCATGTAGAAAAGGGTAAGGAATTTGGGAAAGCACAGCGCGATGCTTTCACTGCCGAGCGCTATCACCAACCTTCCGATCACTACACGGACGATTGGGACCTGTCGGGGATGGTGCAGGATGCCCAGCTATTTTTCAATATTGGACGTCGTTTGGCGGGTGAGGAAACGTTCCCACAGTGGAAAGAAGGTTCGGAGTTCAAGGCGAAACGGGATGCAGATATGAAATTGAAGGGATAGCAATCTAGGGCCTTCCACAACAATGCTTATATTTTTGTCCACTCTTACAGGGACAAGGGCTATTGCGACCTAATTTTTTGGGCCGCCTTCGCATCTGTATCTTTCGTTCGGCCATATCCTGATCGAAAATTTCTTCCAAGAGGGCATATAGCTTGGGGTGTTTCCTTTCCAGGAGCTTCGGCCGCTCGAAGAAATATTCGCTGGCAACGGCATAAAACTCGATCGGACTGGTGCCGCCATAAGGATTGATGTCGGATCGCTTTTCATAGATCGCATCTATCTTCTGATTGATCAACTCGATCCATGGCAATACATAAGGCTGTTCCAATAGCAAACTTGGAATGCCGTCGATTTTGCCATCCAGCTTATCGATCAAATGGGCGAATTCGTGTATGGCTGTATTTTTCTTGTCGTCGTCATTGGCAAAACCGTGATGCAATGCTGGTTTCGAAAGCAGCATTTTCCTTTCCATATAACCGGTACCGACCATGCCAAGAATGTCGCTGTCGACTTTACCGGACTCGAAATCGTGATTGAAACTACTTGGATAAAGCAGTACTTCATCCAGGTTAGTGTACCTCCAATTCGGAAAGGCAAATACCGGTATGGCAGCACTGGAAGCTACCAAGAGTTTGTCGGTCGGCGTTACCTCTACATCAATACCCGTTATCTCACAATCTTCTAAGAACTCCTGGATCTTGTATTCAAATTGCTGCTTTTCTGCTGTCGAAAGAGCTCGGTAGAAAGCTACTTTTTGAGTTAGGGTGTTTTGCCACTTTTGCGGGAAGGGATAATCGGGTTGTTTTCTTCGTGTTCGGGGGCCAGGGCTGCGGAACAAGTACCACAGAGCCAACAACAAAGCGATGAGAAAAAGGAATGTGACTGTATTCATTTGCTGGAAAACTTATAGCAGATTAAACTCATCTTTAGTCATTCCAAAAATGAGTTCGTCCCAAAATTGGCCATTCGAATAAATGGTTTGGCGCAACCTGCCTTCCCGAGTGAACTGAAGTTTCTCATGGAGTTTGATGGAAGCGACATTAAATTCATAAACGGTTGCATTCACTTTATTGTATCTCAGTTCATTAAAATAATAATTTAGGAATATGTTGAGGGCATCACTGGCATATCCCTTTCTCCGGGCCGAAGCGTGTACAGCAATGCCATATTTAAAGGAGCCATGGATTCGGTTGGTCTGGTTGGCGTTGATGCTTCCGATCGGCTTCTCATCCAGGGTTTCGATGACTAGGAAATGCTGGTCATCCGCACGGTGTTCTACGCTTTTCTTTTCAGCCCACTTTTTCTGTCGTTCGATCGAGGATGGAAACCAAATTCGATCCAGCTGCATTTGTGTCTCGGTCTCGAGATTCCACCGGTAGAAAAAATCGTAATCTTCCGGTTCAATACTTCTTAATCTTATTTTTTTGCCTTCCCAGAAATTCATGTGTTAGAGATTAGATGGAGTTCTTGAATATCCGGTACTACCCACCTTTGTCGCGCTTGTACTGAAAAGAGCAACTCCCGGCTATAAAATTGGAGTGGGTAGCCCCGATCGGAATAGGTCGAATGGATGAATTCATTGCAGGAGTGGGCAAGGGAATCAAACGATTGGCTATTGAGGAATGCGCGCGCTGTCGAGAGCCAAAACCGGCTAATGGTCTCGTGGTATCCTTCGGAATCCGAGTTCGGAGTACCAATAGACTGATTGTAGGCCATAATGTTTTGTCGGACCAGCCGTAGAGCCTCCAATGCATCAAAATGAGTGCTGTACCAGATGGCGACTACCAAATGGGCTGTGTGAGTCCACTCAGACTTTGGGAGCGTCCGTGCTTCGAATCGTTCGATCAAAGATTGAATGTCGGTGGCGGAAAAAACGATGGGATGATTCATTCCTTTCTTTCGAAGTTGAAGGTATAAGTAGTCGGTTCTCCTTGCTCCGTGCCACTGATCGTTCGGGTAAATGATTTTTCATCCTTAAGGTCATACAATACTTTGCTGGGGTTTTTGTATTCCGAATTCTCAAACAAGACTTGTCGGTCGGTCCAGCCGGTTGCCCTAAAAATTTTTGGGTTACTATCCTTGATGACGCTGAAGAGAATTAAGTCATTTTCCACCATTTCCAGCTTATTGGTGGCTTCATAAACTATTTTGCCATCCTCCATGTACTGGGCATTTTGCAACAAATTTCCGTCCTGGTCAATCCTCCAGGATTCATGCAAGTTACCGTCCCAGGCTTTGGAAGACCATTCACCGGCCAATCTTTCCTTTAATCTTTTGAAAGCAAGGGTTTTGCCAGTAGCGGTCTTTGCCTTAAATTGAGTTTCCAGGTATACTTGCTTCCACGTTTCATCTTCATAATTTCCGACTTTGAAATTGTAGGTAAAATCGTCTATGTATTCCCAAAAGTCGGTGACGACCGTCTCTCCATATTTGTATTGGTATCGAATATTTTTGTCTTCTATTTCGATCGTACCATAGGTCGTTCCGCCGAAAACGTCAAATTCCCAAAACTTTAGTTTGCCCGAGGCCGGGTCGACTGCGCGGATCCCCTTGTTTCTAAGCCCGAATTCGGTCTGTTCCTGGTTGGTAAACCCCCAGGAATTGGTCTCGATGATGGATTTATCGAGATTGTACCGAAACTCGATCTCTTGTTTGAAAGCACTTCCATCGCCCCACTGGCCGTTGGCGACCCATTTTTTTCCCAAAAGGTTTTCGAATACTTCAAATGGATTGGCTTGACTGAATGATAAGATCGGGAGTAGTAATAAGAAAATGAGTAATCGCTTCATTGGATAAGTTTTGTGTAGTTCTTTTTTATTCTTTCCACTTCACCAATTGCAACGTAGATTCGTGGTATTGCAATTCGTAGAATGATTCGTGTGGATTGGTCAATAAAGTATCGTTTGCAATGTAAAAAGCGTCTCTTTCCCGTTGGTAATTGCGTCGAATGGTTTGCCCGCGCAACTGATTAATATAGGCTACAATCGTAAAAGAGAATCGTCCATCTTGCCAGATATGTAGCGGTTTGTCTTCTACGATGTCTACGATTTCTGCTGCTATATCCTTTCCTCTTTGTCCCCCACTGTCATAGGCACGTTGCGGTAAAACCGTCAAATCAAAAAAAATACGGGCAATAGCCACTGCCAATAAAAAGACTGGTAGCAAAAGGGCTTTTCGTCGCCAGCCGATGATGAAGAGAGCCATGAAGAGCAAGAAACCAATGGCAGCCAGTGGAAGAAGATAGTTGAGGAATGCCAGATCTTCGATCAGCGGAATGATTGCAGCAGCTATGGCCATGATGCCAAGGAGGCTTTGGAGTATTCCCCTAAATAGTTGCATCCGCCACGGCCGAAGGCTGGATCGTTGAAGATAGAGATACAATAACACGTTCAGCAAAAAGGGATACAACATGTAGATGTATCGGAGCTTGGCACCGGGTGAGAGCCAGTACAAAATAAAATTGACGCCGAACATCCAGCAACAAAAGGTGATCCAGTCGTTTTGCCGAATCAGTTTCCAAAAATCTTTACGGATGGCAAAAAGCAAAAGCAGTCCGCCGGGCATGATATCTCCAATGGTCTGAAAAGGAAAGGCAAGGACGTGTCCGAAAAGATCAAAAAATCCTTGATCGATGACGGTTCGCTCGCTTGACTGTCCCCAAAGTACAGTAATAAATTGTTGAACTGAGTTGTGTTGGGCGTAATGCCAAAAATAAGTCCCTATGATAGCTGCGAAAAGCAGGATCCCGGAAAAATGTGCGAGGGAGAACAAACGATACCATTGGCGTTGATAGGTGAAGAAAACTAAGAGGGAAATAGCAATGAAAACAAGAGAGGGCAATCCTTTGGTCAGGAAGCCCAGTGCTGAGAGCCCATAGATGATCAGAAATAATGGAAAATAGCGCTGCACCTTATGAAAATGAAAGATGGCGGCGATGCTTGCAAAGGTCAATAGAGAATAATAGAGGTCGATTTCGGCCAGCGTCGAGAAATAGAATAGTATACCCGCAGAAGAGGTGAATAGTATGGCCCCCAACCAAGCCGCTCTCCGATTAAGGTATCTCCAATTCAATAAAAAGATGAGTACCGAAAGCAAAATGGTGGAAAGTACGGTTGGGAATCGTGCCGACCACTCATTTAATTCGCCAAATAAGCTGGTACTGCCTATCAGCACCCAGTTAAAACCCGGTGGTTTATTGTAGTAGTATTCTCCTAATTGGGTGGGAAGGGTCCAATTATTGTTCTCCAGCATTTCCATGGTGATCAACACACGACGGGGTTCTTCCAGATAGAAAGGCTGAAGCCCCAGGTTTAGGAAAAGCCCAACGAGCAGAACGACCGAGGTCAAAACATGAATCTTTGATTCCGTTGATAATTGACGAAAAAAATGCATGAATGGTCCGGCAATATTGAAAAAAAAAAATCCGCTGGAAAACTACCGAAAAAATGGTTAAGAAGGGCTAAATTTGGTGTGCTTTGTTAGCGTTGGGGTGAATGACAACAGAAGTCAAAAGTATTGAATGAATAATTTAAAGAACATTGATCTAGGGTTATTGCTGCTGCGATTGTCGCTTGGTTTTTTTATGATCTACGGCCATGGCTGGAGGAAAATGATCAAATTATCTACCGAGCGCCCCATCGAATTTGGCAATCCTTTGGGTTTAGGACCTGAGCTGAGTTTGGGCCTGGCCGTTTTGGCAGAGGTGCTTTGCTCTGTTTTGATTATGTTGGGCCTCTTTACCAGATGGGCGCTTATCCCATTGATTGTGACAATGCTGGTGGCGTATCTTAAGGTTCATTTTGATGATCCTTTCGGACGTCAGGAAAAAGCCTTACTCTACTTGTTTCCCTATCTGGCACTTTTTTTCGCCGGCCCGGGCAAATACTCATTGGATGCTATTTGGAGAAAGGAAGTTATTTAACATGATGGACAACACCCGCTGTCTTACCCTGTTGTTATTGTTGTTGGTTGTGCAAAGTTGTGACCCGGGAAAGGCACCCGCTGATGAAGGAGGGTATTTTAAGGTGACCGGACAGACAATGGGGTCGGTATATAACATTACGTATCGGGACGACGAAGGTCGCAACCTCAAACCGGACATTGACCAACTACTGATAGAGATCAACCAAGATGTTTCTACCTACATAGATGAGTCGACGATTTCCAAATTTAATCAGTCCGACTCATTCCTCGATTTGGAAACGGACGGAAATCAACACTTTTTGAAAAATGTACACGAAGCCAAACGCATTTTTGAAGTAACGGGAGGTGCATTTGATCCCACGGTAATGCCTTTGGTCAATTACTGGGGGTTTGGCTACGACGGTCGCCATAAAGTATCAAAGGTAGACAGTGTAAAGGTCGATTCTCTGTTGGAATTGGTCGGCTTTCAGAAAGTTGGTCTCTCCACGGAAGGAACCTCGATCGAAAAAAGGGTGCCCGGCATGCAATTGGACTTCAGTGGATGCGCGAAAGGTTATGCGATTGATGCAGTGGGAAATCTGTTGGAAGAAAAAGGAATCGAAAATTACCTGGTAGAAATCGGACGGGATACCAAAGCTAAGGGGCTGAACAGTAAAGGCAATGCCTGGAGAATTGCCATCAGTTTGCCAAAGGAAGGGGCGGCCTTAAATGAATTTCATTCGATCGTCGAATTAAAGGATATGGCACTGGCCACGTCGGGCAATTATCAGAATTTTTATGAGGTCAATGGCATCAAATATTCTCATACGATCCACCCGAAAACAGGGTATCCCGAGCGCAATAAAATCCTTAGTGCTTCGGTTTTTGCTCCTGATGGCATGACAGCCGATGCCTATGCTACTGCCTTCATGGTGATGGGCCTGGAAGAAGCATTTGCCTTGGCCGAACGTTTAGAAGAAGTGGATGCTTATTTTATTTATCGAGAAAGCGATGCTCAAATGGGAGTCATGGCCACTTCAAATTCACCATCAAGTACGGCAGTTTCGGACTGACAATAACAATCGCCATAACCCCAAAGCACCTCTTTCGCAGCTTAAACTTTGTAAGACTTAACCGTATCTATAATACAACTTGCACGATGGAACTAAACTTAGAAAAAGACTTGTGTTTTTTTGATATTGAATCAACCGGACTTAATGTGGTCAGAGATCGGATCATGCAAATTGCCATTGTCAAATTTTTTGCCAATGGTCAGGAGTCAGCCGAACTTTCGATGTTGATCAATCCCGGCATTCCCATCTCTATGGAGGCAATGGGCGTTCACGGCATTTTACCAAAGGACGTTGCCAATAAACCAACTTTCGCGCAAGTAGCCGACAAGAT
>JANQRV010000045.1 GCA_028284395.1 Saprospiraceae bacterium | reverse complement strand
TCGGGAAAGGTTTGCACCTCGTATTTGCCCTCCTCATTTTTAATGTACCGGTAATTCTTGTTTCCGCTATACCACTGGTATTGGTAGCAACCGTTTGTCAAATCCGGTTGAACCGACCGGGCTACCCACTCCGGATCGAGAATTTGCTTGCCGTTCCAATGACCACCATTGAGATACAGACGACCAAACTTGGCGTAGTCTCTAGCACAGACCTGTAAACAGCAAAAGGCCTTGGTGTGATTGTTTTTCTTACTGTCGCGGTGCCAGGTGGCCGGTGTTTCCATTCCCAGTGGCTTCCAGAGTTTTTCTTCCAAATATCCCGACATGGGTTTACCCGTCACCTTTTCCAAGATCAGCCCCAGTATTTCGGTATCCAGACTGCTGTAGTAATCTACCGTCCCGGGTTGGTGCGCAAACTTTGCCCGTTCTACTACTTTCAGTACGTTTTTGGAGAGGTAAAGATCGGCAATGCTGGAAAACGGATTGACGTAATTGTTTTCGTTGAAATCGAGACCGGAACGCATGTTCAACAGATGCTCGATCGTTAATTGCTGCCATCTAGGATCCAAAGACCGAAGCTGCGGTAAATATTTCGTTACCGGGTCCTGAACACTGGTAATGAGTCCATCCTGTGCGGCAAACCCCACGAGGGAGGAAGTGAATGATTTGGCGACAGAGAAGGATGGTAAGATGGAGCTGGAGTCGTATCCTTCAAAATACTGCTCGTAAACAATGGTATCGCGGCGAATGACCAATAGAGCGGTGGTTTTACTTTCGTTATCAAGGTAATCACCGAGTTGGAAGCTTTTTTTCTTTTTGTTTTGATAATCCGGTGGGGTATAGATCGCATTTTCGACGCGGGATTGGAGGGCCGGACTGCCTTTGGTAAATTGAAAAGGTTCGTCGGAAGTGTCGATCACTCCCGTGTGGAATTTTGGCCTTTGGTGGTTTTCCGATAGAAAAAATTGGGCCATTCGTCCCAATCGACAAGAGCTCAGAATCAATAAACAAAGAGTTAGCGTAATTGTGGTTACTTTCATGACTGCATGTACTACGTAGGCTGAAATTCGTTCACTGCAGGAAAACGCACTAAAAACGTAGTGCCTTCATTTTCCTTCGATCGCAGAATGGTTACGTTTCCTCCGATCTTCTTCATCAATTTTCGGGCAATGCTCAGGCCCAATCCGGCTCCCGGATGGTTTCTCCTGTTGTTCAGTCGCTTGAACATATCAAATACCTGATCGCGAAAATCGGGGGCAATTCCCATTCCGTTATCGGTTATTTCAAAATGGTGAAATCCGTTTTCGAAATAGTGCTTCAAACGGATGGATACCGTAGCCCGTTCGTTGTACCGGGCGGCATTGTCCAAAAGAATGCGAACAACCGGATTGAGGATGGGACCATGCCCCAGGATCGGCACATCAGCGGAACATTCTACTTCAAATTGTTTGTCTGGATGATTCGCTTTTAACTCCCTCACGATCTCTTCGACCAGGCTCCGCATATCGATACGGGCAGCTGCCTCCGGATCCACGGAATTAGCTTTTCGGAACAGGTTGATGCTTTCGATCAAACGTTCCAATTGCTTACCTCCCGCCGTAATAAACTCCAAATACTCCTGAACGGTTTTGTCATGAGCAGTCTTCTTTTTAGCGAGTTGACTGAATCCGACGATACTTCTTAGGGGCTCCCTTAGATCGTGCGAAAGAATTCGATTGAATTCGTTGAGCTCCCGGTTGGAGTTTTTCAAGCGGACCGTGCGCTGGACGACTTCGTGTTCCAGTTTCTTGCTGTATCTGCGCTTTTGATAGAAGGCGCCGACTAAAAAGAGCAACACCAGAAAAGAGGAAGCCAACCACAGGTAGAGCAGTCTGCTTTCTGCACGATTTTCAAGAATGCTCATGTTCAATGCTGCATTCTCCTTCTCTTTTTGCTCCGAATCAAATTTTATTTTGAGGTAAGCCGTCTTTTGTTTTTTGGCATCTTCTTCTCGCTCTTTTTTTACTTCATTGAATGCCAGTAGGTAGTCATAGGCCAATTCAAAGTCTCCCATTTCCTTGCACACCCCGTGCATGGCACCTAAGGTTTCCATCTTGTTTTCCACATCGGTATCGCCGGCTCTTTCCAAAATGCCGCGGTAGGTCTTCAAAGCACTGGCGTAGCGGCCTTGCGCCCGGTACAAGAGGGCGAGCAATCGTTCGATGTTGTGCTTAATGTTTTGGTCCAGGGAGCCGTCCTCAATATTCAGTAGCTGGTGATAAACCCTGTTGGCTGCTTCCACCTTGTTTTCTTCAAGATAAAGATTTCCCATTTCCAGAAGTGCATCGGAACTCAACACTCCTAAACCATTTTCCTCGGAGAAATGGTAAGCCTTCTGGAAGATTTCCAGCGCTTTATCGTATTGTTCTAACTTAGTCAGGGATTCCCCAAGTTCGAGGTAGACTAAGGCCATGGTTGACGGCCGGATGTAGACCTGCCCCTCAAAATCCAGAATTTGGCGGAAACAGCTATGTGCCTCTTCGTATTCCTTTTCATCAATGTACAATTGGCCAAGTGAAAACAGACTCTTGATCATCGTCTGGAAATCCTTCCGAGCCTCCGCTGCATTCAGGTTTTCATAGTAGACCATCTGTGCGGCCTCCAGATCACCAACGGCCATGTAAGTAAAGCCCTTGATGTATTCAAATGTACTTCGGTGGAAATGGGAGATCCGAAAACTATCCAGTGAGTTTTCGTAGTCCGCAATGATGCGGTAGGCTTCCAATGGTGCCGCTTTACTGTGTTGTAAGTAGATCTGTTGTAGGATGAATTCAAAAGCCAGAGAGTCCGGAAGTTCAATCCCCTGTTCCACCAAACGTTCACATTCCTCAAGAGCGCTCTCCGCTATAAGTATATCCCGATAAAGATACTTATCGATCGAATCAAGATACATGGAAAATCGCTCCTGATCCGGCGTTTCTTCCGTGAAGCTTTTCTCAAAAAAATCTGAAGACTGCGAAAGTGCGGTTTGTAAAGTGCCCAGTAAAATACAACAGAGGAAATAGGAAGGCTTCATAAATACGAATTATGGACAACGTTGTCCCCGGCTTCAGGCACCTGGTATACCCGGCACCCTTAGACAAATTTACGACTCTGTTCGATTTTTGTTTATCCAGCCTGCCAAAAATAAGAACAGCCCATTCAACGAAGTGACTTGGGCTGCTTTCAATTAAAGATCTCCATTAGAATCGATGTAACATGACCTTTCGCAAAGCGACGTGATCATTTTTGCTGACTTCAAGATAGTAGACGCCGGCTGGAAGAGCGGGGGAACGGATATCCAGGTAACGGTCAAATGTTTGGTAAATAGCAATAACGTTACCCAACAGGTCTCGGAATACAACCTCCTTCTCACCGATATCATCGAATTCAACCCTAAAGTGATCCCGGGCCGGGTTTGGATAAACCCTGAATTCAAATACGGGCTTTATTTCAGAAACAGAAGTTGTTAAGTCAGAAAGACAAGCAGATTCCGTATGAATCAAACGCCTTGCACTACTGGAATTCCATTGATCCGTATGCCATAAAATCAATCGGTCGATGCAGTGATAGGAGGAGCGTGCATTAACCTCAATGCTATAGGTTCCTACCGTATCAAATCTCGTATAAATATCGTGAGCATCATGATCGCTCGTCGAGGCCTTCCAGACAAAATCATTCACAAGTCCGCCAAAGACCTTGAAAAAATCTTTTTCAGTTGATCCATTCGGACAATCATAAATGGCTTGGGAGAGGCAAGTAGGTTTTGGTTTTAGCCGGTCCATAAAGTTGAACCCCTTTTGCGCGTAGAACGTGTTTCCATTAATTTTCAACCAACTATCGTTGTGTTCGGTCGTCTCGGAACCAGCACCAACCGCCACCCTCCAATTGAAGGCGTAAGTACCGGGAGTATTGATTTGCACTTGGAAACGGATCGGGCCTTGTCCCACGCGATTAAAGCTCTGACTTCCCGTCCATTGAATGTATCCATTACCGGTGTATCCACCAATCGACTGAGCTGTTTCCCAGTTCTCGGTCAACGGTAAGTTTTCCATCTCTACCACCAGCAAACCTTCCTTTTCCTCAAAGAAATCACATCCGGCAGCCGGGGGCTGTGCTGAAATATGGCTATAGATAAGCAAATTGAGCAGCCATAAAAGCCGTTTGAAATTGATGCTCGGTGCTGGCATAATCCATTTTAGTAAGTAAATGAGGATGGTAAGATAGTTATCCGCCTTGTCGGATGCCAGCATCGGAGGAAAGATCAGATCATTCGCCCCCCTTTTCTAGACGATTTTCTACTTTCAGTTTCCTGGCACTAGAGGCCATCAACGCTGTATGCGCATGTTTAACCAGGGGAGTGGGTCTGTCGCACCGGGGAGGCAGTGTAGTGCAAAGAGAGCCACAGTCATCGTGCGGATCGATCAATTTCTTTGCTTACAATCCTCAATTCGCTGTAATACAAGATCGTCTTCAAGTCCGAGTATGGCTGCAATGTTAGCAGCCTCCTGGTACCGAACGAGTGCATCATCATAACCTTCAGCCAGAAAAAGAGTGTTGGCAGCCTCTACAAACGACCTAAAAGCAGTTCTCATCAGGTTCTCTACATTGTCGATTCTAGCGAGTGCCTTCTTATCATCGTAACCCAATTGCAAGGCACTTTGAAAGCGCTTGTAAGCCGTGTCCAGCGAGTAGGCGCCCCGTTGAACTTGAGCGTCTCCCGCCTTGATTAGTTCCTCAAAACGTTCTTTCCGATTGGATTTTGACTGCGCTACAAGAATCAGGCTATCCGCCAATGTACTGCTGACAGAAAGTGGAGCGATCGGGATGGAGTCAGAAATACCTTCTCTTTCCTTTTCGTACTCCTCCAACACCTGCAATGCATTTCTGAATTCCGGTATGGAGGCGACAAACTTGCTTTGAGCCATTAATCCCATCCCCCTTTCCAGATATTGATTGTAATTGGCCTGGGTTTGTTCTTTTCGAGCCCGTAATAAATCGATCAGATTGTTTTCCAATTGTTGTTTTTGTTGCTCCACTTCGCTTTTTTGCTTTTCGATGGCTACATTCTTATCGGCGATGTTTCTCGACTGCTGAAAGGTGATGACCGAAAAGATGGCCAATACCAGAATAATAGCTAGTAAGAGAGCGATTTGCCGATTTCGTTTCCGCCGGTTGGCCTTTTGCTGACGTTTGATGAACATTGCTTCAGTCGGAGAAATGTTGATCTGTTGCAGGTATGGATTGATGTACTCAATGTCGTCGGTAGTCAATTTGGCGCCCCGCTCTACAAAAGCCTGGTGCCTTTCTCGAATGTATTTCTCTATTTTCCGACGGGTTTGTGCTTCCCGGGAAGCCTTGTTGAAAATTTGTTTGGCGATCGTATCGTGGATCAATTCGTAACCCATAACGGTGGAGTTTAAGTCAGATAGTTTTGTATCATGGTGATTACCGAGCGGTAGGCTCACCCTTTTTCTTCTTCTTCTGCAAATCGACGGAGAATCTTTATTTTTTGAAATTCTTCAAGGCAATACGCGATGTGTTTGGGATCCAACTGTCGATTACGCGGCAAGTCGCGACCGATAGACGCCAAAGTACGATTGCGTTTGGTACCATCTTCAGTAACCAGGGTGAAAAGGATTTCGAGCGGCAAACCTTCCGGTTGATCTACGCCCCGTGCTTTGAGCCCCTCTTCCATCAAGGTCATTTGTTCGTCCAGAAACTCGGAAAGCACATTTTGCATTGGCCCCACTTCGCTGACCAATTCTCGATCGAATACCACGGCATCGGATTCCGTTTTGCCTTGTCTTTCCAGGTCTTTCCTAAAGAGCCGGTCCAAGTATACTTGCAGGTTAGTCAAATCAATTCCTTCTCTCTTGTTACGCAGATTATTAAGAATCGCCAGAATGGTGTTTCGGGGTTCCTCAATTTGTATGCCGCCATATTTTGCGGTCCCGTGGATGACCGCCCCGAGATTCCGATCGTTCATCTTTTCAATCCGGAGTCGATTGTCGAATAAGGTCGGGACTACCTTTTCAAATTCAGACAAGTAGGCGATGTATTCCTCCCGGATCACCAAAAGTATCTTACACTGCAGGCCTGCTTTGAGCAATTCAGCAATGGTTCGGTGAAAGGCATTTTGCTCAGCCAGGCTACCCAGGATGTATAATTCCTCAAACTGGTCAAAGATGAGATAGACGGGGCGGTAGTAATCCAGATAGAGATCCTGGATCTGTTCGGGCGGTGAAAACGAATCCGGCCAGGAGGAACCAATATTGAGTTTGATCAATTCGCGGGAAAGGGATTGATGAATTTCCTGGCCCTTACGAATGAATACCGGCAACCAGTCCGTTTCGTGAAATTGGTTGGCCAGTCCGCAATTGACCAAGCTTGTTTTACCCGTTCCTGAAGCACCATAAATCAAAATGAGATTAGAAGCATGAACCGCATTGTACAGCTGTGCTGTTTCCCGTTTGCGGCCGAAGAAGCGGTCCTTGTCTTCTTTCTCGTATGCGTCTAAAAATTTAAATGGATTTTTGATCATGGTTTTAGGTCCGCTTTAAGCATTTCAAATTGGTCTCTCAATATTCGGAACACCTTTGGACTTTCATCTGCTCCTCCTCCCGAATCACCCTCATCCAGGCCGAAATCAAAACCAAATTCATCATCCAAATCTTCCTCCAGGTTCCGGCCCTCCGTAAAATCCTCTAGTGTCATATCCGTATGGACCTGGTCCGATTCTTTTTCCAGGGCGGTAAAGAAGCTGTGTTCCACTGCAAAATAATAAGTGCGATCATTGTCTTCCCAGCCTAGTAGGAATATATGAGCCAGTTTATCCTTCTCTGTAGTTTCGCTTTTTTTGACTTGGGCGAACGTATTCTTATCCATGATAAATGGCGAGAGGTTCAGCGCCTTGTCCAAATGATCTTCATTGCTGACCAACACAATGGAACTGCTATCGGCAAAAGTCTGCTTCCGGCGCGAGTAAGCGTCCTGATAAAGATTTAGATCGATCCCCTGGGTTGCATTCAGGGGGCCCATATCCAACTCATATTCCAACTCCTCGAAACGAGGGCGGTCGATCATGACATTTCGGACCGTTAGCATTCGATAGCGAGCCAAAAAAGATGCTTGTCGCAATAAAATAGACAAAGCCTGTTCGGCCAACTGACAATTTTTCTCCAGGTCAGCAATCGGAGTTTCATCCGCCAGCCGATAGCGGGTCTGCTGAAGAAACTGATGGGCCTTCTGCAAAGGACTGTCCGTCTTCCGCAACTCTGCGATGAGTAAATCTAATTCTCCGACAAAAGGCAAATCAAATGATACCAGTTGGTCGTATAATCCCGCCAATTGGGCCAGGAAATCCAAGTTTCGAAACTGCTGCTTATCGAGGCCCAGGGTATCGATCGCTCCCCCTCTATCTGACTTTCGGCTCTTTTCCCAAAGGTCGGAAAGCAGGATATAGAACAACAATTGACTGGTAACGATGTAAGCGCTGACCAGATGTTCAAGTCGCTCCCGATTCGGTTGATCGTAAAGACGCAGTAGACGGATCTGGGAACCTATCGGCCAAGGAAAATTCTCTATGATGAGTCCGGGATAATGTCGCGAATCCTTCTTCACCAATTCGTCGCCGCGACGTTCTACCATTTTGGCATAAATATCAGGATTGTACTTACACATCTCATCCAATACCAATACGATGTATCGATTGGCAGTAAAACTTTTGCCGATGTATTGAATGATATCTTTGGGCAAGCCAATCGGGCGGAAATACGGCAATTTCCAATTGTTGATCTCATCTTCATATCCCTGCTTAATGTACAGGCCCCATGGCATGTCCGTATTGTCTTCACCCGTCGTGGTTTCCGCACCAAAAACGAAGTCCCGTATCTGCAAGTCATCGCGGTCTTCAAAACCAGGAAGCGTCTTGGCCAGTTTAAAAGCCTGTCCAATGGTTCGACGGTTTGCCAGTGCTTCATAAAAACGATGGGCAAACCTCATAGCTCGATCGTCAGCAATGGGCACCGAGGTAGCAATGATCGCTTTAACGCCGGCTTCCATCAATGCTTTGACCTGTGGTTGAGTGGAACATCCATTGAGAAAAACCAATTTCAAACTATCCTGTTCTCCCAACAGGGTGGCCAGACCACGGGCATCTCGCGCTCCCGATTCCAATTGCAGATGAGTTCCGTTAGCATGACCGCCATAGTGAAAAATCGCAATGCGGTCTTTATACCTCATGCATGCATCAAAGATATCGCGCTCTTCGGCACTTTCTTCCCGGTATAATTTAACGTACTCCTTTCGGTCCAACTCCTCAAGGGCGCCAAACAGCCTGCGACTCTCCTCTTTCAACAGGGACAAATGATCATCCCCGTCATTTGCAAAAGCTAGAAATAGGACCGGTGTATCCATGAAATTGGTTTTCTGAAGTGATGAATTTAAGCGTTTTTTCGAAAATCCGAGCTTTATAGCCAATGCTACGCCGGTCAAACAGAAATAAATTCTGGACATATTCTACCACAGAGGTTCATCAAAGTTCTATTTATCAGATAAATATACATTACAATAAATACTTTGCAAGATTTGTGCTAACCCTGGGTTAGAAAATGTGATATCTTGGCTAAAGTACTCCGAGCACCTTAAAACCCATTAGAAATGAACAATGCTTCAAGGGCAATTGCTTTTTTGGTTCTATTTGCTATTCTTCTCCATGCCCCCAACCGTTCATCCGGACAGGAAACCACCCTGTTTACCGAAGAGTTCGCCACTGGTCAGGGTTGGCTGTTTGACCAAACCCAACCCTATCGTTGGCGCCGGCTCACCACCGGCCCCCGTGGCCCAAAAAGGATCAGTCGACTTCAATCGACAACTGCCTCAAATGGTTCTCTCATTTTTGATTCTGATTTTTATTGCAACTTCATCGACCGGCAAATCGAACAAGATGCATGGGTTATTTCACCCGAGATCGACAAGCAAGGTAAAACCAAGGTCTTACTCTCCTTCCAAACTTACTATCGCAGCCTGAATGACCGCGCCCTGGTGAGAATTGGCCGGGAATTAGACAATGACGGCAATCTGCAATGGGACATCTATGAGGTGTTCCCCGGTATCCAGGCCAACCAATACGGCGGAATCACCGCGGGTGATGAGCGCCTGAATCCACAAATCATCACCATCGACATATCTAATTCGGTAGCCGACCTTGCGAGCTTTCGCGTTGCCTTTGAGTTTCTCTCGGATGCTACCACCAACAATGGTGGTGGAAACATCATTGGATGTGGCTACTCCTGGGAGATCGACGACATAAGAATTGTCGGTTCCGACAATCCACAGTTTTTTACCGAACTCAATTGCGGCGATGTGGTCAATGACGACACCTCGATCGGGGAGAGTTTGTTTTCCGGCACGGAATACAGCGGATGTTTGTCGGAAGATTTGGCCTATGCCGGCAACGACAGACTCTACCGTTTGGAGCTCCAAGATCCGACCAATGTTTCATTGCTGCTGCAACAGTTCGGCGGCACGGACCTGGATTTGTTCTTGCTGCTAGCTGATGAAAACACCAATAATTCCACGCCACCGGATGGTGCTTGCTTTGCCATGGCCGAAAAGATTGGCGGCTTCAGTAGCGTCGACATCGACCTGGGCCCCGGGGTCTACTGGATCGTCGTCGACGGTACCGGAAGCGGAAGCGCCTTTCAACTCCTCCTCAATTGCGCACCTTTAGCCCTGGAAACCAACAGCATAACCTGTGGTGATCTGGTGACCGGAAACACTGCCGGGCGACCAAGTCTGTTCAATGGAGCCGATTACAATGTTTGTTGGGGTGGGTTCTCCCCTCCTTATGGTGCCGGTGACCAGATTTTCCAACTCAACGTACCGACCGCTCAAACATTCGTACTGAAACTAACAACAACTGCGACCGATGTGATGGATATGTATCTGTTGGATGCGCCGGTCGCCGGCAATTGTATCGCCACCTCAGCTACGGCTCATCAGGGCAACGAGGCTACCCTGGATCTTTACCTTGAAGCAGGCACTTACTGGCTGGTCGTCGATGGAGGTTTCAGCGATACCGGCCTGGAATCTGCGGAAGGCCCCTTTGCCCTGTCGATGCAATGCTACGACTTGCCGCCAACCAGTACGATCGCCTGTGGCCAAACCATTCTTGGCAGTACCGCCGGCCAATTCAATAGCGTGCCCGGCGTCAACAATTTTGCCTGTCAGGGCGATTTTATCGTGACTCCACTTTCGGGCTTCAGTCAGGCCTACCGGTTTGAACTCACCGAGATCACTGAAGTGACCATCGGCATGGATCCTTTGAGTTTATGGGGCCCAAGCCTGATATTAATGTCCCACAACCCACAAACCAACGGCCCCGGAAATTGCTTGAATCATAGCTCTACCTTCGGCGGCAATAGTTTTACCCTGGAAGCACTGCTGTCTCCGGGGATTTATTGGATTGGCGTCGATGCCGATTATGTACCGAGCGTACCGGAGCCAACCGTCAGGGGAACCTATTCCCTTGCACTGAATTGCACCCTACCCGAAAACCTCGAGTCTATTTCCTGCGGAGATATCGTTCCCTCCACTACCGTTGGCCAACCCAACAACTTTGACGGAGAAGATTACACCAATTGCCTGGGAGGAGTGTTGCCGTTCGATTTTGGTGATCGCACCTTCCGCCTGGAGCTGGAACACGCTCAAACCGTAGCCCTGGAACTGGACATCCTCAATGATGCCCCACTCAGCCTGATCCTCCTGGAATCCGACGCATCGGGACTACCGGGCAATTGCATCCTCACCAATGTGTTTGGCGGACAAGACGAAAAGATCTTGTACCGTGATCTGGACAAAGGAGTGTACTGGATTGTTGTCGAAAGCGCCGTCGACCTGGTTTTTGGAATCGCACCGGAGGGTCCTTTTGAACTATCCGTTTCCTGTTCGGAAATACCAACCGTATGCGACCTCGAAAGTCGATTGATCGATGCGGGAGCTTTGATATCTGATGGCATCGATAGCCAGTCACCACTTCCAAAACGGCCGCTTCAGTTCTTGTCCTGCTTGTGGGATTTCTACGTCCAGAATGAAACCTACGGCAACCTTTTCACTTATTTCCACAAAGGCCCGGAAACGAATTTCAGCATCGAACTGACCAATAAATCGAATGTTTCAGGATCAAACCTCACGGCGTTCGTCTACCAATGTGATGCCAATACCCTTGTAGACCGGGCAGGTTCCTGCCTGGCTTCGGGGACCGGAACAATCCCGGTGGAAGGGGCCATTCCGGGGACATTTTACACCATTGTCATCCTGGATACGGAACCGACCACCGAATTCGACCTGTTGATCAATGCCGAAAGTCCTTGCAGCCAGGCCCGACAAACCCACCTTCCGGAAAATACTTCGCTGTCGATTGCGGAAGACAGCGGCCAAAACAATTTCAATACCGCCAACAATTACCAATATTGCTACGATGGCCGCCGGACCTACGATGGTAGTGACCAGGTCTTTGTTATTGAAATGGAAAGAGGAGGAATCAGTCAAGACAATAAGTATGAAGTAGAGATCACCTCCGGCGGGCGGGTCGGTGTTTTCTTGTTCGATTACCTCTGCGGCACCAATTGTCTGGCTTACGCAGAGACCCCTGATCAGGGTGGTACATCACTGATTTCTTTAGGGACAGATGTGCTCGAAGGAGTGTACTACCTGGTAGTAGACCAGGAAATCGGCAGTAATTTTGTTCCTTTCGAGATTACTTTCAGAAATGAGATCAGTTCTACTGCAGAATGCACTACATTTCTGTTACCACCGTCGGAAATGCATACCCTCGTATTGGGCGAAGGCAGTTATACCGATTTAAAACAGTCGACCGGTGAGGACCTGGCAATTTACGTTACTTTTGCCGAACTCGCATCTCAGGTTACACCAAATATCTTCAGAGTTTTTTTCGAACCGGGTGATGCCGAAACATTCATTGAAATCCCCTACGAGCCCTATGTCCCCGGCGACGATAAGAAGTGCGGATTCGACATTGATGAAGCCTTTCTCTTTCAAGCGGTTTGGGACGATTTTAGTCGCGTCGAAACGCTCGACGTCACCTATTCTGCAGTAGATCCACCCCGAATAACGGGGACCAACCGTTTTATCCGGGGTGGTGGCGGTGTGAGCTTCATCGAAAAACTGGCCTTGCCCAAGGCGAACTCCACCCCGGCTAACCTGTTGTTAGAGCCGGCACGGCGACTGGACACCCTTCCTGCCAACAGCCATGCCATCGAAGCCACGATCGTAACCAGTCCTAAAACCGAGTGGACCGTCGATGTCGACCAGCTTCCGGATTGGTTTCGGGTCGCTCCGCTCTCCGGACGCGGGTCCGCCAAGCTACAGGTACAAGTTGATGAAAACAGAGGAAGCGAAGAACGAATTGGTACGTTGACCATTTCGGGCAACGGCCGGTTTTCTACCAAGATCGTCAAACAGTTGGGACTGGATGGGGCGCCGGCGCTCCCTTTCACCGACATCACCTGCGGGCAGACCATATCGGGAAACACGGAGGATCAACCGAGTAATTTTGACATCAATGATTTTTTCAGCTGTTTCGAAAGCGCTGTGATTACCTACGAAGCCGGTGACCAGTTATATCGATTCGAACTCGACTATCCCCAGTCCGTTTTTATCAACCTCGATAACGAGCCGGAGGAATACATGCATTTATTTTTACTGAACAGCATCACTGACCCACTGACCGGCCAGCTAATCCCCGGTACCTGTGTAGACATCAGTACTACTTTCGAACGGGTCGACCAACGAATCGTCACCAATCTCGATGCCGGCACTTATTGGATCGTCGTCGATGGGAACTACCTGCCGCGCTTTCCACAATCGGATTCAGACATCGATGCCGGAACCTATGATCTAACGCTGGAATGTTTTCCGCTACCGACCGTTTGCGATCTGCCGAGTATTCTGGCCAAAAAAGGAGAGAAATTGATTGGACCGGTCCATGATCAACCTCTAGAATCCAATTCGCTACAATACATTCCTTGCCTGGAAGAAAGCTACCCTCGCATTCCGGAATTTGGAGACATCTATACCGTTTTTCACGATGCGGCCGACGGTGCCTTTTCTTTCACTTTTGATTCGGGAAACGATGATCTTTTAGCATTCGTATTCCGTTGCGATACATTGAGTCAAGACCTGGTAGACCGGGGGGCCACTTGCCTGGGACGCACCGAAAATGGTTCCTTCACCGCCTTTTTACCAACTGGCGTTTATAACATACTAATTCCCTTTGATGGTCCGGACGTCGAAACCTATAGACTAAGTTTGTTACCGGAAAGCGAATGTAGTCAACAAGTTTTTGATGATCAACCTATTAACAAATTCTTTAATTGCACTGATGGTACCGGGTCCAACCTGATATTCGATGGTCAGGAAAACAACCTGAACACCAACGACAATTACCTGTTCTGCTACGATGGGGAGAGGTCGTACAATGGAAAGGATTATATTATTCCCATACCCATAAATGTCGGATTTTTTGAAAACCCGGATGAACACTTCACCATCACCGTAGATATTAATACAGACGGAATTCCGATGGGTGCTTTTTTAATGAATAGTTTATGTGGTGGGCATTGCGTCCGCTATTGGGAATCCGGTGAACAGGATGGCATTCTTTCTTTTAGTTCCGAAAGAGGTGATTTGGCTTCCTCACAGATGTACTACCTGATTCTTGATACCGAAGGAGAAATTCCTCCCGGGAAGTCCTTTGATGCTAATATTTGCTTAAACGCTGCTGCCGCTGCTTGTTCCACAAATGATGAAATATCACATGAATTAATTTTTGATCCCGTCAGTACGGCCTTTCTAAAGGAAGGAGACCAATTGTTAATTGATTACAACCGGACCGTTGATGACATTTACTACGAGCCTCGTGGAATCACCATCGTCAACGGAGAACCCCAGCCAGCACGTGTCGAAGGTGAAATGCTGGAAGATGTTTTCACCGGAAAGAAAAAAAAGTGCGGGTATGCCATTGGAGAAGAATTCGTGTTCAAACTGGTTAAGTCGGATGGATCAGTGATAGAACTCGAGGCCCGGTACAGTGATCCCGATTCTTCACCATTCATTAATAGCCAGGGACGCTTTGAAAACGGTGGGAAAAGCCAGATTTTATCTTTTAGCTCCAAGGAAATTCAGGTTGAAGGAGTGCTGAATGTTGTTCCCGACATACCTTTGGGAAACCTGCCGGCCAGCAGTTTTTCCGTCCAGGCCAAGGTCATTTCTAATGGTCCCTGGCAACTGAGTGGTGCTTTGTATAGTTTTGAAGAGGATGTATTCGGACTCCCCGTACTAAAAGTTTCAGATTTAGAGGTCGATTGGGTCTCTGTAAGTCCAACCGAAGCAAGTAGTGCTTCCCAGATCCAAATCGAGGTCTTAACGAATCCAACCGGCGAGGAACGGATCGCGACCCTGAGATTCATCGAAGAACGCACGCTTCGTAAAATAGAGCTGGTGGTTCGTCAACAGCCATCCCCCTGTTTGGGTGATCCGATGACGATAGAGGCAGCCGTCACGCCGGCCAATTGCCCGGAGGATGCATCGGGCGCCCTTTCGGTAGACGTGGTGGGCGGAACGCCACCCTATAACTTCGCCTGGGCCGGGCCCAGCGAGATGGGCAATGTCTCCGATGCCCAAGCCTTATTATCGGGCACTTACTTCGTCACGGTAACCGATGGTAACGACTGTATTGCTATGGATACGATACCGATCGGTGCAAAACCTCCCATTCAACTGACCGCATCGACCAATGATGTAACGGTCAAGGGCGGTAATGACGGCAGCATTGACCTTACGGTAGAGGGCGGTACCCCTCCTTATCGCTTTGTCTGGAATTCCGGCCAAACGACCGAAGACTTGTCCGGGCTTACTGCCAATATCTATACCGTTGTGGTTGCCGATGTCAATGGCTGCAATGCCGCCATTTCCATCCAGGTGGAAGAGCCCGAAACACTGAGCTTCACTCCCCTATCGTGCGGACAGGAATTGACGGCCAGCACCATCGGCCGACCAAGTGTATTTTCGGAAGCAAATTATATCAATTGTACCGAAGATAATACCGCCCAGTATGAAGCGGGAGACCAATTATACCAATTTGTCCTGGATCGACCCCAATCGGTGATTATCGATTTAAAGGCTACATCAGGAACATCGCCGCACTTATTCCTCATGGCCGATGCTTCCGGAACGCCGGCATCCTGTCTGGCATCCGCCACTGCCGCGGATAAAGCGGAACAACAAATTGTCTTCAATCTCGATGCCGGCACCTACTGGGTCATAGTAGATCACAGCAGCGTCACTAATACTTACAACCTGGTTTTAAAATGCTTCCCACTGCCCACCGTATGTGATCTACCCAGTGTATTGGCCCGCAAAGGAGATAAGTTGCACAAGGGGCCCGGCATTCGATTTGCTGATGAAGCACCATTGGACCTTGCCGCACTACAATTCATCCCGTGCCTCGAAAACACCTATAGCGAACTGCCAAGATTCGGCGATGTTTACTCCATTTTTCACGATGCAACACAAGGGCCCTTTACCTTTGATTTTCTACCCGCTCCGGTCGGCGAAAACCTGTTCGTTTTTGTATTCGATTGTAATGAAAACAGTGCGGAATTAAACGACCGTGCCGGTATTTGCCTTGGATCGACGGGTAGTGGAAATTTTTCTGCAAATCTGCCGACTGGCTTCTACAATCTGCTAATCCCCTATAACGATACCGAGAACGGAAGCTATGAATTGACGCTATTACCGAAAGACGGTTGTACCGACCAGATTTTCGGACCGGCACCGATTGACGAAAACTTCACCGACCTACCCTTCGACGATGAAGTCAACAATCTCAATACCGCTAACAATTATCGTTATTGTTATGATGGTGAAAGAGCCTATAATGGGCCTGATTTCATCTTTCCGATTGTAATCGACCGCGAAGTGCTTCTGGGGCAAGACATCAATAACCCCGATGCCTGGGCCGGCATACAAGTAGAGGTAACGACCAAAGGCCAGCCACTGGGCGCCTTCCTCATGAATAGCCTTTGTGCCGAAAGCTGCGTAAATTATGCCGAATCCGAATTGGAAGACGAATTTCTCAGTTTCTTTTCCGATTCTACCGATATGCCTTCTTCGGGAGTTTACTACCTCATTATCGACAGTGAGGAAGATCTACCCGCAGGAACCACCATTGATGTTTTCATTGGACAAAACGGTAATTTCTCGGCCTGCGAAAATGACTTCGACGTCACTCACGAAATCATCTTCGCTCCGGAAAGCTTACCTTTGCTGGAGTCCAGAGACCGCCTTTTCCTCGATTACGAACGGAAGGATGAAGTCCTGTTTTACGAACCGACCGAAATACTAATAACACCTTTCCGCGAACCTCGGAACACCACCGTATACCTCCATATCGACGATGGCAAAAAATGCGGGTATGATCTGGGCGAAAAATTCGTTTTCAATCTGGTAAAAGCCGACGGATCGGTTGTGGAGCTCGAGCCCGAGTTTTCACCGCTCGATCCACCCAGATTAAGAGGTGATACCGCCTTCCTCGAAAATGGTAATAGTGAAGTCTTGAAACTTTCCCCGATAGTCACAGCCGTGGAGTCCTACGTCAATGTAACCCCCGATATCAATCTTACGGTGATCGACGACAATACCGTCACCACCATGGCGACCATCCAATCCAATGGCCCTTGGCATTTGGTGGAAGAATCTCGCCCGGAATGGGTGACCGTAGTACCAACCAGTGGCAATAATTCCAGCCGGGTGCAAATCACCGTTGCCGCTAATCTCGGTAGTGAAGAACGGAACGGCAACCTCTTGTTTGTCGAAGAAAGATCGCTGAAAAAAGGAAATGTATTCCTCAGTCAGGACCCCTCCCCTTGTCTCGCAAACCCCATTACCCTCACTGCCGACATTGCGGTGGCAAACTGTCCCGATGATCCGTCAGGCAGCATCGAACTGACCGTCGTCGCTCCTAACGGACTCGAGAGCATCACCTGGGAAGGTCCGAGCGAAGTGCTCGACTTAGGGGGCAAAGATTTACTACCGGGACTGTACTCTGTAACGGTCACTGATAAAAGTCAATGTTCCAAAATAGAAACCTTTGAGATTGGTGCCAATCCTCCAATCGTAGTCAGTTCCAGCAAAACTGATGTTCAATGCACCGGTGAGGCGACCGGAGCCATTGACTTAACCGTCACGGGGGGCTCCCCTCCTTACAGCTTTCAATGGAGTTCCGGAGCTGATACCGAAGACATCTCCAACCTGGTCGCCAATGTGTATCAAGTGGTCATTGTTGACCAATTGGGTTGCAATGTATCGGCAACCGTTGCCATCCAGCAGCCCAATTCTCCCATTGCACTCACTGTAGAGAAAACCGACGTTGTCTGCAATGGCGAAGCTAACGGAACCATCAACCTCACCGTCAGTGGCGGTGTGCCACCTTATGCTTACGCCTGGGATAACACAGAAGAAACGGAAGACCTCCAAAATCTCCCAGCGGGCGAGTACAATGTCATCGTCACTGATTTCAATAATTGTATGGCCAACTCAACCGTTGTAATTACCGAACCCGAAATATTATCTTGTGCCGGCATCGTACCAACCGATGTCTCCATCGCCGGCGGCAGCAACGGCAGCATCGATCTCACCGTCAGCGGCGGCACCGGGCCCTATACTTTTGAATGGTCCA
>JANQRV010000037.1 GCA_028284395.1 Saprospiraceae bacterium | reverse complement strand
GGCGAGCAAGGGGTATAACCGATCCGTTTGGGCAGGCAAGGCAATCTGGTGTTCCGTAGCGTACAGGACCAGTGCGCCTCCCAGTAACAGAAACAGCAAGTTGACGAATAACAGTGCGATGGCCAGGGTGAAAATATTTTTTTGGGCAGCCCCGATATTGGCGCACGCCAGGTGCTTTTGCATGATGGCCTGATCCAGCCCATTGGCTACGATGGTGAGCAGGGTGCCGGTGATCACCAGTTTTAAGAAATGATGTGGACTCTCCCAACTCCAGAAAAAGACCTGCGAATGAGCGCTGCTTCTTACCCGGTTGAAGAGTTCGCCGACCGATAGATCCATGCCGCCGCCAACGGCAGCAAACCCGACAACGGCGGCCAGGAGCAAAAAAGTAGTTTGCAATACGTCAGTGTACAAAACGGTTTGGAGGCCGCCTTTATACGTATACAGCCAAATGAGCACTATGGTAAAGAGAACCGTTGCGGCAAAAGGAATGCCGAGGGCGTCGAATACGACCAATTGCAATACGAATGCCATGAGATAAAGGCGGAAAGAAGCGCCAAGTAAATGAGCCAGCATGAAAAAAGCGGCTCCTGTTTTATGGGTGAAATAACCGAAGCGGTCTGCGAGATAAGTGTAGATGGAGGTCACTTTCCGGCGATAGTACAGGGGTAACAGGATCAAACCCACTATGAACAATGCGATGGCGTAACCGATTACCAATTGGAAATAGGAAAAACCGGAATTGGCTACCTCTCCCGGCACTGAAATAAAGGTAATGCCCGAAATGGCTACGCCGAGCATGCCGTACGATACCAGCCACCACGGAGCCTTTCTGCCGGCGAGGTAAAAAGCTTCGGCGTCGGCCCGGCGGGAGCTAAAGTAAGAAACGAGGTATAATAAACCGAAATACCCACCGATTACGGAGAGGATGAATAGCGGACTCATGAGTGTGTTTCAACTATAACGGATTCGATGTTCAAAAAATCAGCAAGCGTTTGTAAAGTATGGGCCCGGTGACCAAGGCCGAGGGCAAAATGGTGCGTGGGCCCCTGCCGGAACCATTTTTTAAGAAAAGTGCGGATGTCCGGCCCGAAAAAGCCCCGGGTATTGGTATTGCCCGTAGCCGGAATAGGCCCTTTGCGGGACTCGCCCTCGGCGATGATGAACTTGAACCGCCCATCGGCCTTTTGCGCGATGCCCAGCATGGTGATCGGGCCGGCTTTGAGCTGGAATTCGACGCTGGCACCGGAACCCGGTTTGCCGTGGTATTTTTTGAGGCTGCGCAATACGGGTTGGCCCTCGGCAATTTTCAGGTGGTGGGGCCCGTCGTGTCCGACCAATACGAAGCCTTCCCGGAAATCGACCGGGTGAAACTCCGCAAAGCTGCCGCCCATGTCCAGCCGGTCCATGATCAGCATGGCGATGCAGGTCTTTAGGTCCATTTCTCCGCACATGGGGAAACCGTTGCCCGTGAGCATGGAGTTGCCCACGATGAGGTTGCTGACCATTCTTTGCCGGTCCGATCCGGCTTGTGCTTCGTAGTAATAGGCCAGGCCGTCCAGTTGTTGATTGGCGATGAAGCCTTCCAGTGCACTACCCACTTTAGCGGCTTCCATCAGGTCGACTTCGGTGAGTTTTTCCGTGATTGGATCGGACTTCGGGTCGGGAGTGGCAAAGAAACTCAGGATTTCTGCCCGGTATTTCTGAATTTGTGATTCGGTGACCTTTTGGTAATGGGCAAAGAGTTCGTCTACTTCCAGTTGTACGATGTGACAACCAAAGGCGGCCGTTAACAAAGTCGAATCGGTATGCATGTCCAGCATGGCTTCCAACACGTGACCCATCTGGCCGATCCGGGCGGTGCGCAGGCTGTGCATTGCTTTGGCGATCTGGCAAAATTCGCGTATCTCGGCATCCGCCCGCGGGTCATCGTGCAGCGTGCCGATGATCATCGGGGGAATCGGCCGGCCCATTCTGACGGCTACGTTCGCAAATTCCGGCAGGGCACAGATGTCGTCGTTATAGAGTTGCAGTCGGGTAGTGGCGTTTTCGTAGTCCATGGCGGCATCGGGTTGCAGGGCTACCAGCACGATGGGCAATCTCGTGCCCTGAAAAATACAGGCGATCGTGCTGGAAGTGGCATAGGTCAGCATGTCTACGAACAGCAAATCGAGATTGGCGGCTTTGATCTCGCTCAGCAAGCGGTAGGCGGTTTGCGCCGAATCGGACAGGCCGAAGTTGACGGTTTCCACTCCCGTGGCTTTTACTTTGCGGATAAATACCGCCAATTTTTCGTGCAATTGTTCTTGCAGTCCCGGGAATTGGGGCCAATAGGTGGCGTGGCCGACGCCCAGAATGCCGACCCGGGCATCAATGGGTCTTTTCATCGATTTGAACTTGTTTTGAAAAAGGTAACAAAAATTCGTTATGTTTTCGTAAGGCCCGGGTTTTTTCATCTGTGAATTATGCATCCCGCTGCCGATGGGAGATAAATTGTTCATCAGGTTTGGAGGAATAGGATGACTTGCCTAATTTGGAAGAAGAGCAGCAAATTCAAAATTTATGAAAGCGTCAATCGGGTTGATCGTTCTGACGATCGTTTGCCTTCATTTTGCGATGGCCCAACCAAAGCCAGGCGATGTGTTCCGGGAGTACGTCTGGCTACCGGATATGGTGAAAAGTGAAACCGGCAAGTTTCTGAGAGTTGGTGGCCGGCTTGATTACCAGACGAACCGGAAGCATATGCCGGCCAGATATCACAAAGAAGGATTTCTTGCTTTCGGCCACTACGTCGATCTTGAAGGTGCGATCCGGGCCGAGGTAGTGCTGGAAAAGATTGGCTCACACGAAGACACCCGCGGACTCCGCCTCTCGATCAACCGCCATGAGGCGCACCCGGTACCGGCGGCACGCGGCATTCCGGTCCCCGAGGCGGATTATATGCACCACAACTATCCGGTGGTTCAGGTGCCGTTGAAAGAACTTACGGCAGGCCGGTCGAATGCTTTTCGACTGGATGTCGACTCTACACAGCGCTGGAATTGGCCGCAAAACCTGATCTACGGGGTCATTTTGCGCATTTATTACCAACCGGATCTGGTCCGGGTCAAAACTGGTCTGTCGGGACTGACTGCGGGGGATCGCTTGGGTGAGCATGTAGATTTGGCCATCGAGAACCCGAACCTCAGCATCCGGCAAGTGGATTACCTGGCTTGGTACGACGGTGTTAATTACGAGGGAGACGGACTGTATCAACAATGGCACTATCACTTTTTTCGGGGCAGACTTGCGCATCATATTGGCACTGCCTTCGAATATCCGTATGACCTGACATGGACAACAACCTGGGTGCCCGACCAGAAAGACGAGATCAAAATTGCGGCCAGAGTCGTCGACAATACTGGCCTGATCTATTTTGCACCGGCAGTCGAGGGTTTATCCCTACATCGGAATTTCCGGGTGGAATTGGGCAAACCCTACGATCAGCCGAAGAATTGGGTCACCAGACAGTCTGCCTTCTCTTCAAAAATAAATCTAGAGGGTGATCCGGCAAAGGCCGAAGCCGCCAGACTGATCTGGACGAGTTGGAGCCCCTGTTATGCCAATGGTGTTTTCGTGAATGGTCAGGAGATACTCAATCGGGAGGGACCCTGTTACGAATATATGGCACACGATGTACCCATCAAAAATTTGTCCATCTTGAGAAAGGGGGTAAACATCATCGGGACCGGAAAGGAACCTTTGCACGATGGTCAGATGGTGCACGGAATGGAAGTACAGTGGCCGGGGATTATGATGCTGGTGAAATACCAGTAACAACAAAGTCTGAAACAAGATCAGATGAACGAGATATCTGGATCTGGTAATCCTAATTGGTGTGCCAGGGAAAGTCATAACTTGGGTCATTGGCAAAACGTTTCAGCCCAATCATAAGTCTTATCGACGTAGAAGCAGGCAGACTGATTTGTAAATACTTCCCATCTACGGATAATGTGCTTGCTGCATCATTTTTTAGATACTCCACTTCGGTAAATCGGTGCTCACCAAAAGCACCTGCTTGGAGAATGAGTTTTTTGGGATGAACCGGATCGAGGTTGACGAGGTAAAGCGTGATCCGTTCTTTTTGTATTTGTTCAACCAAGGCGGCAACCTCATCGGGTAGGCCAGGATTTTGCCGGTCGGCATCATAATATCGAACGGTGGCACGCAATAAACCACCGAAATAAATGGTCTGCGGTGTTCCCATCGTTGTTTGTTGGAGTGCTTTAATGACGATGGGGTTATTGGGATAAGTATCGTCTCCTTTAATATCCGAGATTGCTCGTTGATCCCGGCGCATGAAAGCCATCCTGCGGGTCATTTCTTGGAAGTCGGCCTTTAATGCATTTAATGGCCAATCCGGGTTTTGGCCGGCATAATATTGAATGCGTGCGTATTCACTTTTTCCCATGCTGCGATCACCGAGCACCATTTCTTCATTCCAGTCAAAGGGTTTTTCCGGTTCGTATTTCAGGGTGTCCAAATGATCAAGCGTATTTCTGCCCCAAATTCCTTCGCCATTTAATGGCCTGAATTTGTGGCCCCGCCGAATCATTTCGATGAATCGCCAATCTCGTTCTTCCATCGATGCATGCCACAGATGAGCTACGTCTCTAATCATCATGGGGCGATAGCTGTGCCATCCATTTTGATTGTGACGATAAGGAACTAAGACTTGTCCCGTTTCGGCAGTGATTGACCTATTCATAGATGCTGCTAATTGGGAGCGAAGCAGGTCGAGGTACTTAGGATCTCCCGATAGTAAATAAGCACACTCGGAAGCGACACTCATGGCAGCGAACATCATCATGGTACCGTACCGCCCGTACCAACCGTAGAGTCCACCCCACCATTGACCGTCTCTGTATTCACCGATTTTGCCATTTAAGCCGATGTTATCCGGTAAAATACCGTTATTTTCGGCAATGTTTTTCATCCATCTTTCGACATAATTCAGTACCCAGTCTTTGTACTTGTCATCTCCTGTCAGCAGATAAGCATGGGTCATCAATCCGGTAATGCCCAGATTAACCGGGACATCGGTTTTGGTTACCAAGCTGTCGTATAGCAACTGAATTTCCTCCCTCCTTTGTGGCGTTTCATGCCAGGTAGGCTCCAGGTTTTTTACAACCGGATAAAGCGAAGCATGGCCATACCGAAGGTTGTAGGAAGCATCGGAAGATCTTAGTGGCCCCTTGCTGCCCGTAAAAATTGATTTTACCAGCAATCGATTAGGGTCAAAATTGGGCGCTTCGGGGTCTTCATTCAGGTAAAAACCGGCAAAGCGTTGTGCCCGTAAAGTGTTCTCGGGAATTTTAGGGTCTCCCAGGGCCAGATTGTAAAACAAGGTCATGCCTTCACTGATATGGAAAAAGTCGTCATGGGTTGGAAATTCTTTATACAACCGATGAAAATAGTCGCCTTCATCGGGAGGATAAGGAGTGTTGGTCCGGGTTATTCCATTGTAGGCTTGTAAGGCCCGGTCAAAAAATCGCTTATGGCCACCGATCATGTAAAAATCGGGCCAATTGTAAAACATCTCGTAAAGATCATCATAAGGACCTTCGCTAATGGTACTCCCTCCCTCATGGGTAAATCGGTCCCAATAGAAATCTCCCGCTTCGTCCATGGCATCAATCAGCCTTCTTTGCATGATGGCCCAATCGGGTGGGCTCTCGATGCTATCAGCGCTGATCGTGGGAATATTACGGAGGGCTAATTTGCTTTGTGAAAATAGACAAAGAGGGAAGAGAAGATGAATCACCACTAAAGAACTGGATTGTTTTTTCATAACATTTCTTATGGAGGTCAAAGTCTTTGTTTGTCGATTGTTGATCAAGCCCGGGGGAATTCAGGTGTCTGGTGCTCTCCCAAAGAAGATAAGTAGTATTTTCGTCTTTATTGATATTTTCTCAATGCGACCTAATCTGGAATATCAATCAATCACCATTGCGGCGGCGGCCTATGTCAGTGGATTAAATGATCCGGATGATTATATGCTGGTATATCCGGAACTTTTGTCCGGATAGCCAAGGTGTATGCAATGTGCGAAAACCGAAATCCGCAATTAAATTGAAATAAAAATGAGTAGGAAAGTGGAATTTAAAAGTGTGGACGACTATTTTGACGCTCAACCCGAAAACGCAAGAAAAACACTTTTGGAATTAAAAGAATGTATTCTAAAAGCGGAACCGAATGCCACGGAACTGCTGAACTATAACATACCTGCTTATGCCTTAGTCGAGAATGGAAAAAGGGATCAGCAGATTATGATTGCGGGATATAAAAAACACGTTGGACTTTATCCACACCCCACGACTATGGTAAAATTCGATTCTGAATTGAGCGAATACAAAAGAGCGAAAGGTTCGGTTCAGTTTCCCTTGGACAAACCATTGCCGAAAGAACTAATTGTCCGAATGATAAAATATCGGATTGAACTATTAAAAAAGTAAAAAACAAAACCTATATGCAAAGGATGGGTTTATTAATTTGAAGGATTTGAGAAGATTCTTTAGTCGCAATAACTACGGCTATTCCGCCTAAAATTCCCTTCGGCAGGTCAAAAAATGCATCCTTTTTATCTCCAAAAACAAATTTTAGACATGCTCT
>JANQRV010000032.1 GCA_028284395.1 Saprospiraceae bacterium | reverse complement strand
AAGTCAAATGTTCCTCGGAGGTATGGTGCTTGAAGAGATAACACCTCCGAGGACCGCCATGCTTAGCACCTCCGAAAGCCTTACCACCAGTTCTTTATGCAGCTCAAAAAACCTCGGAGGAAAGCTTTAAAAGCTATCACACTTCTTACAGAGACCTGCCAGAACAAAACCCTATCCAGAAGCAGATTCCTTGAGAAACTTTCGAAAATCATCCGGGCCTTTAAGCTTTTGATCCAATAGCTTCATTTGAAACGTGTAGCTGGCTTTACCTCGCAACGGGAGGTCTTTGATGCCGTTAGCGGGCAGATAATAAATATTCCCATCTTTGTCGTAAACCAGAATGGTGTTGCGGGCAGCGCGATCGAGGTAAATGGACTTTTTGTTAAAATTCAATAGTCCGTTGAGGTCGTGATTGACGACTTGGATGTTGTTGAAGTTGACGTTTTTCCCTTTTTCGTTTTGGAAGGAGGCGAGGATTTTTTCCTTTTCTTCAAATCGTTTCAGCACATCTAGATTGAAAACAGAGAGTTGCTTTAGACTCATTTTGACGACCTTGCGTCGAAAGGCTTTCTGGAATTCCTCGTAGTGCGTTTGAGTGCCATAAAAGTCGGGCTGATAATTCTTTAGCAATGCTTGCCAATTTGGTTGATCCCGACCGATGAATATTTCCTTGAATCGATGACCATGTAAGCAAATGAAGTTGTAACCGGGTAAATCAGGAGCATAGGTCCAGTACCATTTTTGAAGGGTCTCCGTTGGCCAATTGTGGTGAATGGAATCTTGTCCAAGAACGGCTTCACTGATGGCTTTTACTTTTGAGAGGTCTACTTCTTCGAGGTTTTTGGGGAGCAGTAATTGTATGGCTGGCCAGAGGAATTCGGCTGCTTTTGCTTTTTCCTTCTGTGTTCGGTTAAATGCTTGGCGACGCTTTTTCAAAGCTCGTTGATATTGCCGGAATTTCTTATGGGCCAAGGAGTAATCGATCAGCCCTTCTTTTTTGTGGTAAAGTTGGGCTGGGATCTCAAGGAGGCGTGACTTGTACTTCAACTCCAGAACGAAGTATCGTTGGGAATTGGGCTTTCTATGGACTCTGATGTCAGAGAATTTTGAAGCCCTTACCTGTTGCCGAAACTTCCTCAGGTGGCGGGGGCGAACTTTCCAATATAGGCCTTCGAATGCTTTCAGTTCGATATTTTCTCCGGAAAGATCTTCGATTTGGTAATAAGCGGAGCCTCGCTTACTCCAACGCGATCGTAATTTAATGTTGTAGTATTTTTTATCTCGGTAGGCCTTACGAAATGGGATGCGACCGATGTAGTGGGGGCCTGCATAGTTGTTACCGGAAAAGCCATTATTGTAGCGTTTGCCGAATTCCTGGAAATCCAATTGTGCGATGTATTGCAATTTACTGGTATCCAGGTTATTCAGGATTTCGGGTAATAAATCGTATGCCGCCTGCAATTGCTTGAAGGTGTCAATCGGGGCGTAGTCCCAATGCCGATTGGTTTCCGGCCATTGAAGTGCTAGCGAGCCCAATCTGCGCCAAGTGGTGTCAACTGGAAGACTGGCTATGCTATCGTTTGCAAAATTAGTCTGCTCGTCTTCATTGAACCACTGACCGGTCGCTTCGTCAAATCGCCAGAGTTGAGTTCTTTGCTGTACTTCCGTTTGTACAAATTCCATTCCGACCTCCTTGCCGGTTTTAAGAAAAAGTTTTTGTCCGTTGGGGTCGTATGCTTTAACTTCCAGCATACCGCTCGAATTGAAGTAGCCGGACTTCCCTTGATAATCCAATTGCATCGGAAGCTTGCTGACGATAAAATCAGCTGCGTCCCTGAACTCCCGATATTGAAGTATTACTGCTCCGTTGACGGCCTCTCCGTCGGCATTGACAAAGGCATGGGCGGGAATGTGGAGTTTGGTTCCAGATCGTTCGTAGGTTAGTTCTGTTGCCTCCTGACTCGGAATGATAAAATAGTCACTGGAGACATTTCCCTCAGCCAATTCGATGATGACATCCACCCGTCGATTTCGGGCGAGTGCATCTTCAGTGACGGCGCGCTCCAGTGGTTTCAGAAAGGACAAACCTTCCCGGTTCATTTGAGCTGCCTGGAAACCCAAGTCGATCAACACCTCAGCGACACTTTCCGCCCTTTGTTCCGAAAGCTTTTGGTTATAGGACATACTACCGGTTTGGTCCGCATGGCCAATCAATTGAACCCGATATTTTTCCGGGGCCCCGATGTGGTTGGTTTGAGCTACAATGTGTCGATGTGCAGTAGCCGGGATGGTATTTTGATCTTTTTCAAAATGCACCCTAAATACTGCCGTGGGCTGGCCGTACAGTGAGTCAAAATTGAGGATACAAAAAAACAAGAAAGAGCAAAACAGCACAAAACAAGGACGAGGAGGAAGGTGAAGGATCTTCATTCTAATGGTTTTTGGTTATTGGATGCAATTGGTTATATATTTGACGGGTGATTCACATGGTTATTGTTGAATGAAGAGGAAAAAACTCGCTGTGGTCGCTATTGCTTCTGTAGCTACTTTTGCTTCTGTGGCTGCTATTGCGGCTTTAGCTGCTGCAGCAACAATAGTAACCACAGCAACCACAGAAGCAAAAGTAACCATAGCAACCACGGATACCATGAATCAAAATCAACTAGACGGCAGAAACCGCAGCCACATTAAAGTGGGCCAAGAAGTGGCCATCGTGCAAAAACAAGACCAAAGAACCGGCGACCTCACTGAGGGCTTTGTCAAGCGCATTCTCACCAAATCGGCCAAGCACCCGCACGGCATCAAAGTTCAGTTAGAAACGGGCGAAGTTGGTCGCGTAAAGAAGATATTTGAGGAGTGATTTTTTCATTAATTATGCCTACCTTTGCGGTCCTTTTTGGGGAGTCTTGTTACAGCTTTAAAATAACAGTAAATGCTAACAACCACGGACCTTGGCCTGCAATACGGCAAACGCGTACTATTTGACGAAGTCAGCCTGAAATTTACCCGTGGCAATTGCTACGGGGTCATTGGTGCCAATGGTGCCGGTAAGTCTACTTTTGTAAAGATATTGGCCGGTGAAATCGATCCCAATTATGGGAGTGTCAATTTAGAACCGGGTAATCGAATGGCGGTACTTAAGCAGGACCACTTTGAATTTGAGGAGGAAATTGTGTTGAATACCGTGATGATGGGGCACAAGAAGATGTATGACATCATGGTCGAAAAAGATGCCATTTATATGAACCCCGATGCTACGGATGCCGATGGTTTGCGGGCTGCGGAACTGGAAAATACCTACGGTGAAATGGGGGGCTGGACCGCAGAAAGCGACGCTGCGGAATTGCTTTCTAATATGGGGATCAAAGAACATCTTCATTACAAGCAAATGAAGGAGTTGAGTGGTCCCGAGAAAGTGAAAGTATTATTGGCCCAGGCATTATTCGGCGAACCCGATATTTTACTGTTGGATGAGCCCACCAACGACCTGGATGCGCTGACGGTTACCTGGCTG
Source organism: Saprospiraceae bacterium (assembly GCA_028284395.1). Classification (GTDB taxonomy): domain Bacteria; phylum Bacteroidota; class Bacteroidia; order Chitinophagales; family Saprospiraceae; genus JANQRV01. The sequence continues at coordinate 21,465 of JANQRV010000032.1, read as the reverse complement.
TCCGACTTCCTCGCTGATTTCAAGAATACAGTGATCGTGGTATCGCACGACCGGTATTTCCTGGATATGGTATGTACCCACATTGTGGACATTGATTATAAGAAGATTCGAATTACCACCGGGAATTATACATTCTGGTATGAAACCAGTCAAATGATGGCCCGCCAGATCGCCAATAAAAACAAGAAAAACGAACAGAAGCGAAAAGAACTGATGGAGTTTATCCAGCGGTTCAGCGCTAACGCTTCGAAGTCACGACAAGCTACCAGTCGTAAAAAAGCCCTGGAAAAGATCAACTTGGAGGAGATCATGCCGTCCAGTCGCAAATATCCCTATATCCACTTTAAGCCGGAGCGGGAACCCGGCGATCAGATCCTTCGGGTTAATAACCTAAGTAAGCGGGCACCGGACGGGCACTACTATTTTTCCGACATTAGCTTCACCTTGGAAGCGGGTGAAAAAATTGGTCTTATTGGCCGTGAAACCTCGGCATTAACTGCCTTCTTTGATATTTTGGCGGGTGAGGACCAAGCGGATTCCGGCACCATTGAATTTGGCCAAACCATCACACCGGAATACCTGCCCAATGAGAATGAGCATTATTTCAGTAACGAAAACGATCTGGACCTGATCAATTGGCTGCGCCAATACTCGGAGGAGAAAGATGAGCAGTTCATCCGTGGGTTTTTAGGCCGGATGCTTTTTTCGGGAGAAGAGGTATATAAGAAATCAAGTGTACTGTCCGGAGGAGAAAAGGTCCGATGCATGCTTTCTAAGATCATGCTAAAGCACCCGAACTTCTTATTGCTGGACGAACCCACTAATCACCTTGATCTAGAGTCGATTACAACGCTCAATAATGCCATGATCGAATTCAAAGGGAATATGATCTTCACTTCCCATGATCATCAGATCATGCAAACCGTAGCCAACCGCATCATCGAAATTCACCCCAATGGAATGATCGATTCCCTCATGAATTACGATGAATTTCTAAAGGCAGACCGCATCAAAGAACAGCGCAAGTCACTAGAAGGTGCGCTATCAGTATAATGTTTCGGGGAATAACCGTACCTTAGAGTAGGTCGATGTTCTATTCATCGACCTGTAAAGGCATCTTTTGCCTCCAAATTGCGACAAATTGTGGGCTCTAGCCCTACCGGACTTTGTCTGATTCCCTTCGTCCGGATACTAAAATCTGTCCCGCTCGATGCAACGAATGAATCAAAGATTTATGAACACTTCTTGAGAAGCTATTAAAATTTAGTACTATTGTCAACATGAGCACCTTTTTCTGCCATACTGCGTTACCAAAATCCTTCTTATGCTTAAGGCATGACTCCGGTTTTGGTACCTCGCCTGGCAAAAAATACAGCTCATACTATTCAATAGACTAAATTTTAACCGCCGCTAGCACTTTTTGTGATTTGGTGTTTATATTGACATTTTTTGAACCGGTTATTCTCTTTAAAAGGAGCCCTTCCATGAAAAAACACTTATTTTTAGTTGTCTTATGCTGTCTATATTTGGGGATTGATTCCAACTCCCCACTACAAGCTCAAACTTTAGACGAAGATTTTTTTGATGCTTTGGAATACCGTTGTATCGGACCAACCAGGGGCGGTAGAGCGACCGCTGTAACTGGCATTCCTGTTCAATCCGGAACTTTTCTAATGGGGAGTACCGGGGGCGGAGTTTGGAAAACGACCGATTACGGAGCCACCTGGAAGAACATTTCCGACGGCTACTTTGCTACGGCGTCGATCGGTGCGATCCGGGTGTCGCCTTCGCGGCCCAACATCTTTTATGTCGGTACCGGATCGGATGGGATTCGAAGCAATGTCATTACCGGAAAGGGCGTCTATCGCTCCGAGAACTCCGGGAGGACCTGGAAACACATCGGATTGGAAAATACCGGACAAATTGGAGCGGTCGAAATTGACCCTAATAATCCGAACCGGGTTTTTGTTGCTGCCATTGGCAATGCTTTTGCCCCAAATGCCGAACGGGGAGTGTACCGCACGGAGAACGGTGGTAAGAGCTGGGAGAAGGTATTGTTTGTATCCGATAGTACCGGAGCGGTCGATATTGAGATGGTGCCCGGCCGGCCCGAAATCCTCTACGCAAGTATGTGGCGGGCCGAACGCAAACCCTGGACCATCATCAGCGGGAGTGCCAAAGAAGGAGGGATTTACAAGTCGGTCGATGGTGGAACCACCTGGGAAAAGTTGACCCGGGGGTTGCCGCAAGGCTACTTTGGCAAAAGTGATTTAGCGGTTTCTCCAACCGACCCCAACCGCCTCTATGCTTTGATTGAGGCCCCGTTGGGAGAAGGCGGTGTCTATCGCTCGGACGATCAAGGGGGGAATTTTACGTTGGTAAATACGAAAAAAGAGTTGCTGGATCGCCCATTCTATTACTGTAACATCGATGCGGACCCTAAGGATCCGGATGTATTGTACGTCAATTCTACTCAATTTTTTAAATCGACCAATGGTGGTGAAACCTGGCAGCGATTGTCCACTCCACATGGTGATAATCACGATATCTGGATCAGTCCGATCGACACCGATGTCATGGTACAAGCCAATGACGGCGGCGTGAACATCAGTCGTGATGGCGGAAAGAATTGGTCGACTCAGCGCAACCAGCCTACGGCGGAACTGTATCAGGTCGAAGTAGATGATCAGTTTCCCTATTGGATTTATGCCGGACAGCAGGATAATTCGACCATTATGCTGCCAAGTACCCCGCCTTTTAATGCGGTGGCTGGCCCAACCGCCTTTTGGCAGGCGGTCGGTGGCTGCGAAACCGGTCCGGTAGTCCCTAAGCCGGGCAATCCGAACATCGTCTATGCCAATTGTAAGGGGCGTTTTGGCGTTTACAATAAACTGACCGGGCAAGAGCAACAATACTACGTCGGTGCTTCCAATATGTACGGGCACAATCCAAAAGATCTGAAGTTCCGGTTTCAACGGGTAGCCCCCATTCATGTGTCTCCACACAACCCCGACGTCGTTTATCACTGTTCCCAGTACGTACATAAGACCATGGACGATGGCAAAACCTGGGAGATTATTTCGCCGGATCTCACCGCTTTTGATCCTGCTACCCAAGTCATCTCGGGAGCACCAATTACCCGGGACATAACGGGCGAAGAATTCTATAGTACCATTTATGCCATTCAGGAATCTAAGATCCAGCAAGGTGTGATATGGGTTGGTGCCAACGATGGTCCCGTACACCGAACCACAGATGGAGGAAAAACCTGGGAGAACGTGACTCCGAAAGACCTGGCGCCGGGAGGGAGGATCGATTGTGTGGAACCTTCGCCGCACAATCCGGAAAAAGCGTATTTCGTATCCTTGCGCTACCAGCTCGGCGATTGGAGTCCATACCTTTATCGCACTACGGATATGGGGGCTTCCTGGGAGTTGCTGACCACCGGTGAGAATGGCATTCCTTCCGATTACCCAATTAGAGTGGTGCGGGAGGATCCGGATCGGGAAGGTTTGCTGTATGCGGGCACCGAGTTCGGAATGTTTGTCTCATTTGACGATGGCGCAAATTGGCGCCCCTTTCAGCAAAATTTGCCTTTGACTCCGATAACGGATATTAAAGTGAACCGAGAGGACCTGGTCGTCTCTACCATGGGGCGCTCTTTTTGGATTTTGGACGACTTAACGACACTCCATCAATTTCAGCAAAATGTGGTGGAAGCAAGCGCTCATTTATTTAAGCCGCGGGATGGGTATCGCATGCGTTATCGAGCCACACGTAAATCAGATATCCCGTATTATCCCGGGCCAGCCATTCTCATCAATTACTTCTTGCAAGAAGATGCGGAACGTCCTGTCCGATTGGAGATTCTGAATGAAGGAATGGAAGTGATCCGTGCTTTCGTCAGCAATGATCTGGACGTTACCAGGGCAGATCAGTTGGACAAACCGGATATGGCCACCGGGTTTTTTCGCCAGGGTTCTAAACCAGCCTTAAATGGAAAATCCGGATTACACCGCTTCCGCTGGGATATGCGGCATGAAGGTCGGACGGGCGCAAGACGAAGTCGAGGAGGTCCAATGGTGGCGCCGGGCACCTATTTCGCGCGTTTATCCGTTGGGGACGCTGCTTATACGCAATCTTTCAAAGTTTTGGCCGATCCACGCATCATCGAGGCTGGGATCACGGAAAAAGATCTCCTGGCGCAAGAAAAGTTGGCGCTGAAGGTAAAAGACTTGCAAGTGGAGGCCGGAGCCATGGCTAGTGAGATCAAAAAAGCATTGAAAGTGGAAGATCTGGATGCACAGCAAAAGGAAAAATTAATGAACCTCAACAAAGCTCTTTCTACTCAGGCCGGGCGTTACATGCAGCCAATGTTGGTAGACCAGTTGAGTTACCTCTACAATATGTTGGACCGAGCGGATCAAGCTCCCGGTAAGGATGCTTTGGACCGCTACGAAGATCTCCAAAAGCAATTCAATAGCTTGAAATCCATTTACGATAGTGATGGCGACGAGCGCAAGGCAGGACAGGATCATTAAGCATAAAAAAAGGGTATAAAGTGTTGATCACCTTATACCCCCATCATTGTTATTCAAATCGATGTATGCTCAGTCAATTACTTTTCCAAACGGAATTGCTTGTAGTGGTACCGTTCAGGAGTTTTTACAAGAAGCGTGTAGGTTCCATCCGCCAATTTGCTCATTTGATAACGGCGGTGAACCTGTAGAGCGTTTTCATAAAGATCTGTAAATACGGTGTTACCGTCAATGTCTTTGATTTCTACTTCTACGTCAGAGGAATTGCTGTTGAGGAATGTCAAATCAACAATGGCTCCTTCTTTCGTTACCACAGCCGGAGTGAAGAATTCCTTGCGTTCTGCGCGCATAACTTCTACCCCTTGAGTGGCGATGATCAAAGGTTGAATGATTTCTCTGGTTGGCGTGTTGACAACTACTTCGTATCTACCGTTTTCCAGATTTTCCAAGTTAAGAATCTGATTTTTAGCGGATTCTTTTTCTTGAGACAGCGTCCATAAGATTCCTTCTAAGTTGCTGCGTAGCTTGACGGTAGCATCTTCGGTTAGTTCTTCAAAAACAATACTTACTCTCTTGCCGGTCTTCAGCGCTTCAATTTCGATGTTTAATGCGTTCAATTGAAAAATGCTAAAGAAAGCTGCTATTAAAATAACCGTACTCTTTTTCATGTTCAAAAAATTTTGAAGTTTGACAATTTAAGATTCGTTCAAAAAATGGAGCCTATGATTCTCCGTTGTTCTTTTTTGGAGAATCGCAATGGATCATTTTACTGAACTTTACTAAATGGCATTGTTGTCTACGAGCGTGTTGGGTACCCATTAATTACGATACAAAGGTAGGAGGGCAATGACAAGTAGACTACGCTTAATTTGATCAATTTTGATGTTATTTTAACTTTGGTCGATTTTTAATTCTGTGCGGTGCTTTGTTTTAATGTTTTATCCAATTTTAATTCTGTTTTATTGTTTTGTGGCGACTGTTGAGCGGACGCTTTCAGAATGGATTTGCCGGATGATTTAAAATATTATTTTGTTTGTCCTTCTGACTGGCTGAAAGAAATAAACGCGGTAATTATAATTATTGATCTATTATTTCTGCAGAATCTCCTGAATGTCGCGTAAATTGGCGGGATGACCTACAATAAATGCCGGCCAAATCTAGTTCTAGAAAAACTGATCGATCAAAATAAATTTTGCATAATTATTTTGAACGTGTTTATGGGATCATGATTTAACCGGAGCGTACCGTTCCGGTTTTTTACATTTAGGATAAGGTGTTATCTTAGACCAAAGCAGCAATCATCTTATGAAAATATTCCCAACGACTAAGCGCATACTGACCGGTATTGCCGCCATTTGTATTGCAGTATATTTTATCTGCGCCCATTTATTCCCTCCACTCATCCACCCGAATATTTCTGATGTCTTGCAGGAGAACGAGGAATACAGTGGTGCCGCCATTTTTGCGGCTTATCATCATGCCATTCGTACCCATGACGGACGGCCTTCTCCCGAATACGAAGCCAATTACCGGGTCAAGGCATTCAAAAAGGCACAAGATGCGCTACGTAGTCGGGTGCAACTTCGGGAGCCACTCGACTGGATAGAACGCGGACCCGCCAATGTGGGCGGCCGTACGCGGGGGCTTCTGATTGATCCGGATGATCCCACTTATCGTACCTGGTATGTTGGCTCCGTTGGTGGTGGCGTTTGGAAAACGGATGATGCAGGATTGAATTGGCGACATTTGACCGAGGGTCTGCCTTCCCTCGCTGCCTCCCACCTGGCCATGTCTCCATCCAACCCGAATGTAATTTATTTGGGAACTGGAGAAGGTTATTCCCGACTTGGGATCAACGGTAGTGGGATGTGGAGATCAGAGGATAGAGGTGAGCGTTGGGAACAATTGGAAAGCACCGCGAACGACGCCCTGCGGTTTGGGAATATTACCCGGGTCATTGTCAATCCGGCTAATGAGCAAGAAGTATTGGTCTGTTCTCGCAGTTCTAAGTACTTCGATGCCGGGGAGGCGCCGGAAGGTTACATTCTGAAAAGCACCGATGGTGGACGGACCTGGAAGGAGCGATACAGCTCCAGTCGGGCCATTCAACATATATTGCCGGATCCGCAGGATTTTCAAACCATTTATGCGGCGGTTGATAGTGTGGCAGTGCTGCGCTCTATGGATGCCGGTGATACCTGGGAGGTATTGTTAGATACGCGTCGCTTCAAAGTTGGAAGAATGGAGCTAGCCGTTGCTCCTACTAATTCAGACTATCTATACATCTCTGCAGAATCCGAATTAAACAACTTTGAACTGTATCGATCAACCGATCGTGGCCTTACCTGGCACCAGGTGATCGGAGTGGATGAAGAGAATGAATTTGGGCCGGTTTTCGGGGCGGGACAAGGTTGGTTCGATAATACGATCGCCGTACACCCCTACAAGGAAGATGAGGTATTTGTGGGCGGAGCAGGGCCCATTCTGCAGATCTTCACCACGGATGATATTGCTAGGATTCAAATCGAGGAGATAGAAAATGCGACATCGTTCCTGGACCTGATTCCATTTCCGGGAAGTACGGCAGGAGTACAACTTCCGGAAGACCTGAAACTTTCGACCGGAGTTACCCCGGAGGATTATGTGGATGTAGAGCTTCGGTTTGGCCCTGGCAAAAAACAATTGTTTCATCGCTTTTTTGCCGAGGCAACGGATATATCCGGTGTCTACAGGGACTATATCGAGCTCCCATTTGAGGTCTGGGACGTGACAAATGATCGTCAACTGATGGCGGGCTTTACCGATGCTAACGATGATGGACAATGGTCTTTGTCCGAGGTTCGTGGTTCCTCTACTCCGGCTGAAGCGATTTTGATTTATCCAATAGATTACAATGCCGAAGCTCCATCTGACAACGTTGTAGAGCAGATGCATTACCGGACCTTTATGGCCTTTTTTGCCGGTAAGCAGGATGGCCGTCCCCTTGATCTAACCACGGTGGAGGCGTCTGCCATTACCATTGAATTCGAACGATTGCTGGGAGCCTTGATCTTGCCGATTACCGATGGTTACCGAAACTACCCTTCCTATGGAATTTCATCGAAGGGAGTACACGTTGACCATCACAATTTACAGCTGATACCGGTAGCGCCAAACAGCGGCCAGTTCTACATTCTGAATGCGAATGATGGTGGTGTTGCTTTTTCGCGAGACGGGGGGCAGACCTTCATACAGACCGGGAGCTCGTTTGACATCGGTCTAGGGAATATTCTCACTGGTTACAATACCGCGCAATTTTACGGCGTCGACAAAATGAACGGGGCGGACAGGTACATTGGGGGCACCCAGGATAATGGGAGTTGGACTTCGGGAATTGATCCCAGCGCGTCAAGCGAATGGCAAAAGACCGCGGGAGCGGATGGTTTTCAGGCTGCCTGGCACTATGGAGATACTTCCAAACTAATGGAAACTGCCCAATTCAATACGCTCCGTCGTAGTCTGAACGGTGGCCGAAGCTGGCAATTGATACGCTTACCTGGCTCCGGCCCCTTCCTGACCCGTTTGGCCAGCTCCAAACAGGACCCTGACCTACTGTTTGCGGTGAGTAAACAAGGCATACTTCGATCGACAGATTTTGGCGATAACTGGGACGTGATCGAAATGGAAAACCGTTGGGTACCTAGTATTTTTGGACCTCCCATCAAAATTTCATTGGCTACCCCGTCGGTCATCTGGACGGGGAATGGCATCAGTGAAGATTCCCGGATCTTTGTATCCAAGAATGGTGGTGACAGCTTTACTGCCGCTGCGGTTTATCCCCATGCGGAAATGGGCCGCCTTACCGGTATTGCTACGCACCCCTTCGATGTGCGGACGGCCTACGCTTTGTTCTCCCATGCCGACGGTCCTAAGATTTTGAAAACGTCTGATTTTGGCGCCAGCTGGCATGACCTATCGGGGTTTGTTGAGAACCGGGCTGAGAGCCAGAATGGCTTTCCGGATGTGGCGACCTACAGTTTATTGGTTATGCCTTTTGATACGAACCAGATCTGGGTAGGCACCGAAATTGGTCTCTTTGAATCTTTGGATGGCGGTGCCAATTGGCACTATGCCGATGATGGATTGCCGGCCACCGCCATATGGGAAATGAAAATTGTCAACGACGAAGTGGTTGTGGCAACCCACGGGCGCGGAATCTGGACGGTATCTCTGCCGCAGCTCCAGGGTTACGAACCTCCAGAGGCCCTCTTGGCCCCATCCCTGGTATTGGATGCTGAGGGATTTGACGGACGAATTAGCGGGAAGTTTGCCTTGAACGCTCTTTACGACTCCGTGAAAGTAAGTGTGGCATTGCAAAGAGAAGATGGCAGCATCACCCGAAGTGATTTCCTCAGCATGCCGGCCAATACAGCATTATTGGAAGCGCCGTTTGTCGCCAATCTTTTGGATTTGCCGGAAGATACCGTGCTGGTAGCAGGAGTGACGGTGACTGGTTTTAAAAATGGAGCGGAGTTAATCGATAGCGTCAACACACTGGTTTATTCAGTAACAAAGGAATTTGTTTCTGATTATGCCGACGATTTTGAAGCGGAGAACCTGGATTGGGCCCGATTGGGTTTCCATATCTTCCAGGAGACTTCCTTTGATTCTCGGGCTTTGCACAGTTTACATCCCTTTCCGCCGGAGGCCACCCTGATGAGCATTCTGCGCCGACCAATTATTGTTGATCCTGCCCAAAGTATTGTGAGTTTCGATGAGGTTGTTTTAGGGAAACCCACGAAATCCGGCGAGATAGAAGTTATTGTACCTCCGGATTTTGCGGTGATAGAAGCCACGACCGATCGGGGCGCCTCCTGGATACCAATTAAAAAGTACGATTCCTGCGTCGATGAAGATTGGATGGAGGCTTTCGAGAATGGATCGCCGGGAAGTGCGGAATTGATCGCTCGCCAACAATTTGATTTGATGGATTATTTTGCGGAAGGCGACACCATCTATCTTCGTTTCAGAATGGAGACCGAAGACTATTTGGAAAGCTGGGGTTGGATGATTGATAACGTCATGGTTGGCGCACTCGCTACCAATACAAGCACAAAAGTTGACCCGGAGTCGACCTGGGCGGTTTACCCGAACCCGGTAGGCGACCAGATCTTCATTGACTTGGAGTTGCCTAAGACCGGACCGGTCCAGCTTTTCCTTTATGATTTATCGGGGAAAATGGTGCGACAAGTTACCACATTACCGAACGGCGGTAGCGGGCATCACCAACAGAATTTTTCAATGGCTGGACTTCCTTCGGCTACCTATTTGTTGGTCATGAGAAAGGGCGGAGAACACTTGACCAAGAAAATTGTTAAGTTTTGAGTAATCAAAATTGGCCACGCAGGTTTGTAGATCAGATGGGCCGGGCGGTTGTTCTTAAACAAATACCGCGGAGGATCGTTTCTTTGGTGCCTTCTCAGTCCGAGCTTTTACACCATCTTGGTGCCGGAGAATCGCTCGTTGGAATCACCAAGTTTTGTGTGCATCCGGAGTCCAGATTCAAAACGATTGCTAAAGTAGGAGGCACCAAGCAGTTCAAGATAGAACGCATTCGCCATTTATCGCCAGACTTGATCATCGGCAATAAAGAAGAGAACGACCAACAAGCAATGGAAGTGCTGATGAAGGAATTTCCGGTTTGGATGAGCGATGTGTCGGACTTAGCGAGTGCTTTGGAAATGATTGGGCAGATCGGTTTGCTCACCGGGACTACATCGCAATCGGATGAATTGATCAAGACTTTACAAAGTGATTTTGACGGTTTGCTTGATCTCAATAAAGAAGAGCGCCCCAAAGTGGCTTATTTTATTTGGCGTCGTCCCTATATGGTAGCTGCAGCAGAGACTTTCATTCACGATATGCTGGAGCGCGCCGGATTTGAAAACGCTTTTGCGCATTTGCGAAGATACCCGGAAATTCAACTTACTGACCTTGATCGAATAAAACCAGACGCCATTTTTCTTTCCTCCGAACCCTATCCATTTAAGGAAAGGCACTTCGAAGAGTTTCGATTTGGGAGGAAGGAAGTATTCATCGAAAGAGTAGACGGTGAGTTGTTTTCCTGGTACGGAAGCCGCCTTTTATTGGCGGCACCTTATTTTCGACAGTTGCGCGGCAAAATGCCCTGAAGGCCGCAAAAAAGTTAGGATTTTTGTCACTATTTTCATCATATTACCGTTAAAAGGATCGTGTTTCTTCGGCACGATTCGACCAGCCTTCCATTGGGCAATAAACAATGGTATTAGTCAGCAGTTACCGACCCAATGAACCATAGGTAGCTCGGAACTGCTGAGAATGGAAAGTGTAATCGTAAAAAAAGCAAAAATGCGAAAGAAAATTCTATTTTTCGCCCTTCTTCTTCTCGTGAGCAGCAATACGAAGGCTTATCATGCTACTTACAAACAGGAAGTCATCATCCAATTGACCGAAAAAACCGACCTAGAATCCTTTCTTGAACAAGCTCCGATTCAACATTTACGATTCCAGCATATCCAAACACTAAGCGAAAGGTTCAACATCCATTTGTTCGAGTGGAATCCCAATAATACGACATCAGGTCTTAGCATACTGGTCCGACATCCCATGATTGCCGCGATTCAGGAAAATGCAGAAATAGAATTTCGAAAAACACCGAACGATGAAAATTTCCCTTTGCAGTGGGGGTTGGAGTTCATCGGACTGGATAAATTTTGGGAAACAAACACGGGAGGAATGACGGAGAACGGCGACACCATCGTTGTGGCTGTTCTCGACGAAGGGTTCGACATCTCCCACGAGGACCTCAGTGAAAATGTCTGGATTAATCGTGCTGAGATTCCCGACGACGACATTGATAATGACAACAACGGATACGTAGACGATATTCATGGCTGGAATTTCATTGAAAATACTCCGCGTCACGCCATCAGTCAACATGGGCAATCCGTAGCGGGCATCATTGGTGCCAGAGGCAACAATGGCATTGGTGTTACGGGAATCAACTGGAACATCAAGTTGATGCTATTTACCATTTTGTCAGTGAGCGACATCATCGCCGCTTACGATTATATCATTGAACAGCGGGACTTGTACAACCAGTCTTTCGGTACAGAAGGTGCTTTTGTAGTAGCCACCAATGCTTCATTTGGCAGTAACGGCCAGTTCTGTGAAGAACAACCAATCTGGGGAGGCATGTACGACAGAATGGGGCGAGTCGGTGTACTTACCGGAGCAGGAACCGCTAATGGCAATTGGGATGTCGATCTGGTCGGAGACATGCCGACCACCTGCCCAAGTGATTTTATCATTACTACTTTGAATATTAATCAGGACGGGCAAAAGCATGCCGGTTCGGCTTTTGGAAGCATCTCCATCGATATTGGCTCACCGGGCGAAAACTCTTATACGACCAAACCGTTCGACTTGTATGGCGCTTTTGGTAAGAATTCGGCCGCAGCACCTCATCTAACCGGTGTCATTGGGCTATTGTACAGCGTACCTTGCCAGCAATTTGCCAAGGATGCGCTCGTCAATCCTATGGAAACGGCCCTTTATGTCCGCAATGTTATACTGGAAGGCGTTCGTCGCCAGGAATCACTGAAAGGAATTACGGTCACCGGAGGCAGCCTGGATATTGCCAATAGCCTGGACATCGTCGATGCCGATTGCAATTCGACCATCGGTGAATTACAAATCAAGAAAATCTTTCCCAACCCATCACGTGGGCAAATTACCTTTGACTATCAAGCCGCCGGATTCGATGAACATACCTTGCGCATCGTGAATATTCTTGGGCAGGTAGTCCGCGAAGAAAGTTTTGTACCGCCGATGTTTGGTCGCAAGCGGATTACGCTCGATCTCAATTTGCAGACGCCCGGTACCTATATCCTTGTCTTACAACGGGGTCAGGAATTGATTACGGAGAAGTTTATTTTATTTTAGAGTATATGATTTAAAGATATGAGGCCACTCAGCAGGTAATGCAAATGCCTTTGTCACCTTTCTTCAAGCTCTGAAGTATAACTGCCGTTGGGGCAGACTAGAGATGAACCAGTCCAAATTCTCTCTCGTTCCCAGAATACGACTCAGAGGCATTCAGCTGTTGACAGGATAATTTGGGAAAAAAGGGTATAGCTAATCTCCATTATCGATTTACCTCACTGATCAATTCGCTTGGAGAATCATTCGCCAGGCATTATGTTATTCTAAGGTAGATGTACTTCTCATTAATTTCTCCTCAGTCTTTTCCGCAAAAAAATTCGCAAAAATTGTGATGCGCCGCTTGATCCGCAGAAAAATTCGCAAAAACAGACTATTTCACTGGTTTTGAGGCGTTGGCATAGGCTTTGCCAATTGCTTATTGTCATGACATTGAAAAGATTTTATTAACCAAAACTTTTAATCATGCACGATATTGATAGAACCATGCAAGAAATGGAATACGAGGGTGAAATGGAAATTGAATTTGATGATGAAATGTTTGAAATGGAGTTTGATCAAGACGATATGGAATTCGATGACGAATTAGAATATGATGGCGATGATATGGAGTTGGGAGTTAACCCCTTTACTGAAGAGGAGGAAATGGAGTTGGCCTCTCAATTGCTGTCCGTCAACAATGACGAGGAATTGGATCTTTTTTTCCGACGCCTTGGGAGAAGAATTAAAAGGGGAGCCAGAAAGGCAGGTCGATTTTTGAAATCAAAGCGCTTTCGTAGAGTCCTAAAAGGGGTCGCTAAAAAGGCCCTTCCAATCGCTGGAAAAGCCGCTGGAGCATATTTTGGCGGCCCCATCGGAGCAAAAATTGGTGGAATGGCAGGTTCCTACGCCTCTTCTCTATTTGAGATGGAGTTGGAGGGGCTCAGTCCTGAAGATCAGGAATTTGAAGTTGCGCGTCGCATAGTCCGTTTTGCAGGAGCCGCCGCTCAAAATGCGGATAAATTAAGTCGCAAAATGCCAGTAAGCAAGGCTGCAGCGGCAGGAATTCGGATTGCTGCCAAAAGATTTGCACCAGGTCTGGTGAAAGGTAGGTTTAGTGGAAAATTTGGCAAGTCTGGCACTTCTGGGAAATGGATAAGAAAGAAGAACCGCATCATTCTATTTGGAACCTAGAGGAAACAATTAGTTTTTCAAAAGAATTTTCAATAAAAATCTTTAACACTAAAAAATTAATAATCATGAGAGATTACGATATGCCAATGGATGAATTTGAAATGGAATTTGAAGGGGAATATGAATACGATGATGATATGGAATTTGAAGGAGAGTTCGAATACGATGATGATATGGAATTTGAGGGAGAGTTCGAATATGATGATGATATGGAGTTTGAGGGAGAAGTATTCGGAAGTGATGACGAATTGGAATTAGCAGAACAATTGCTTTCTACCGCAACAGACGAAGAGTTGGACTTCTTCTTTAGGAAATTAGTGCGCCGAGTGCTCCCAAAAGCCAAAAGATTCATCAGGAAAAGAGGCGGCGGAATTGTTCGTCGCTTAAGCAAAAAGGCACGGGGAATGGCACGACGGTTTTTACCAAAAGTTGGACGTCAGGTCATGGGGGCGATAGGTGGAAAAGGAGGTGATTTTGGGCAGATTGCCAATGTTGCTCGTCAGTTCTTCGGTTTTGAGTTGGAATCATTACCTCCAGAAGAGCAAGAACTGGAAGTGGCCAGAAAGGTGGTAAGAATCACAAAAGCAGCAGCTAGAAATCTGGCTAAGGTAGCAGCTAAAGGAGTCGCTCCGAGCGATAATGTTGTAAAAGCGGCTATGAAAGCCGCCATTAAGAAACACATGAATCCAGGTAATACGGGAAAAAAGTCCCATGGAGGCCGCCGGTCCGGTCGATGGGTCAGAAAAGGCAGAAAAATAGTGATCTTGGGAGCAGGATAACCATGCGGAACTATTTTATCCAAGAGGCTCAAGCTTTGAAAGTGCGGCTGAATCAAGTCAAGACATTTGAACAAACCATGCCGATGGTAGCTGCTGCTAATATTACAAAGAGTGCCCAAAGGGGAATTCATCAGCTACTTAAGAGTGGCGTTCGCGAAGTGGGCCAAAAAATTGATCAGTTTATTCATTGGGTAAGTCATGGGGTAAAGCCTGTTAAAGCACAACGTCAATTCGCTTTACTCAAATTGAAATTCAATGCTTTTTTGGACCAAGTTGACATCTTCGCGGATGTTTTAACACAGCGTGGAGAGCACGAAACTGGAATTTGGATTGCTGGTTTGGATGCTTTGGCGACTGATGCCCTGAAATTGAAGACGCCGTTTTTTAGGCCTCCTCCGTTGATCACGTATTTAGACCGAGGTCATGGAGCAGCTATCCGCCGGGCAAGGACTCGGTTGCCAGGGGGCAAGACCAATCCGGTAGCTGTGATACGCGTACCCAGAGAACGGATGATTTCTAGTGGCATCGGGGCTTCTCTAATTCATGAAGTCGGTCACCAAGGCTCTGCGCTTTTGGATTTGATTCCATCATTGAGTCAAGCCTTAAGTACCCAAGCTCTTAGGGACCCCAAAAGTCACATGGCCTGGAAGTTATTTGGGCGGTGGATCTCAGAAATTCTATCTGATTTCTGGGCAATTGCCAAACTGGGTGTTGGTGCTACGAGCGGCTTGATGGCAGTAGTGAGTTTACCCTCCTATTTTGTCTTTAGAATGAACCTGGATGATCCTCACCCAACTCCATGGATTAGGGTTAAAATCAGCATCGGCTTTGGAAAAGTGATGTTCCCCGATGCACAATGGGAAAGACTGGACCGATACTGGGATCAGTTTTACGATCTAGAAATGGTTAGAGTTGATGATCGCAAGTTGTTAAGAGCGATCGAGAAAGCGATTCCTCAATTTGTCCGTTTGTTGCTGAAGCACCGGTCAAAAGCCCTAAAAGGTAAGCAACTGGGTGCTGCCTTTGATCAGGATCTGATTCAGCCATTAGTTCTTCGACGACAATTCCAGAAATGGAAGATAGCTCCAAAGCTAATGAAAAAAGCCACTCCAACCCAGGTATTTGCTGTGGTTGGCCAAGCAAAGGTTGATCAAAAAATCACACCTGCAAGAGAGAACGAAATATTACGAAACATGCTCAGCTACTGGGCGCGGAAACATGCTTTTAATCATTAAAATTAATTTTGTTATGGCAGATGAAATTATAAAGATTTCCGGTGGAGATGCCAGCGGAAAAATATTGAAAATACCTAAGGGTTCAAGTTATCCTGTCCAGTTTAAACCGGAATTTAACAAAGAACCCACCGAAAAAGATTTTGAAAATTTATTGAATGGAGGGCTGTCGCTTACGATAGAGGATCTCGCTCAGGGAAGCGATAATGAACCTGTGATTCCTCCGGTAAGAGCTGGACAAGATTTCATATTCACTTTGGATACAACCGAAAGTCGTTATGTACAGGGAACTGTCTACATGGCGAAAATTCTTCTGAGAAAGACATCCCCGGAAGCAGCAATTGCCGAAGGAGCGATAGCAAATCAAGATCAGTTTGAGGTATTATCCGAATTTGTATTTCAGGTTGTTTCTAATGAAGTAGATAATGCTCCAAACACGCTGTTCTCAGTCCTACAATCACTTCCCGATGATCTAAAAAACCTGAAAGACCTGAGAGTGGGGCTAAAGCGGACGGAAAGGGAAGAAGGACCGGATGTTGCTTTGTGGAGAGCCGTCAAGGCACGAGGGGCCGCAGTTTCCTTTAAAGAGTACCAGAAGTTCATGGATGCGATTTGTGGAGGTGCGTATGAAGATTATAGTCCGGACCCAAATCTAGGTTTTAGTAAGGACAAATTAAACGAAGAGGTGAAGAGCCTTGAGCGAAAACGATTCACAGCGTTTGCCGATACCGACAGCTATCGTACGGTTAAAGTCTTAACCGAAGCTTATTTACTAACAGCTTGTTCAACAGACCTTACATCTTTCCCAAAATATTCGGAAGAAACCAGGCCTGGAGAAGTTTCGACCATTCCGTTTCTGAAAATCATCCGCGACAAACTAAAGGATCTCCAACTAAAGCCAAAATCATTTGGTGATGTCTTAGAAGCCTTTAGGGACGGTGATGTAACTAGTGAACTTGGCGGATCGAATATGGAAGATGGTTTTTGCTTTGGTATACTACAGGACAGTTTGACCAATCCATGTTTCATCGAATTGATATGGAGTTACTGGCATGAAGAATCCATGCTAATTCAATCGATGAAAGCCATCACCCGCCGATTCCAGAATGTTCGTGGGCCAAAGAAGCGGGATCCACTAGCGGGAATGGAAATCGCACCATTGAGGCCATTAAATAATTTGCTGTGGGGATACATTCAAGATGAACAACACCGGCTAACCGTACAAAGAAGAGCGTACGAATACGATCATCACTATGGATTTTCTCTGCAGGGAAAAGCCATTCGTCCACTCCGTTCGGTCGATTCTCGGGTCAATTTTCTGGAGGCTTTCCACAATTTATTGCACTTATGCTCTAAATTTTACGTGCAAGAAGACGATACTACGAAGGTGCCGGACGGCTACCCAATTCTGACCGCCCTTAGGGAAACCCACCTCCTTTTGACTCAGGGTATGCACAATCAATACGGAGATTTACCCTTTACCGCCAGGGTCGAAATGATGATGCAACAATGGATGTTGGCCAGACCAGAATTTAGAGAATTTTTGCCCACCAGGACCATGACTGCCTATCCGGAACCATGGATGGATCGCGTGGCGGCCATGAACCACCTTCAGGGATGGACAGCCACTTCCCCAGTGAGCTTTAGTTACCTGGGTATCTATGGAGAAACCATTTTATTATCCATTCGATTTGGCAACTGGTCTGATGCTGCCGCCAACTCAGAAATGGCCAGTTTCTGGGCATCCTTCTTCCGAAACGAGATCCAGGGGTATATTCATGCGTATCGGGTCGCGACTGGAGTGGATTTGACTACCACCAACCCACAAACGGGCAAAATTGATTTTAATTCCCCATCTATTCATTTGATGAATAGGCTAAGAACCCAGCGCAGGAATGCCAGCTAGGGTGGGTAATGAAGAGGTAATTGATTTTACCTCTTCCCTTTACCTCGGATTCAAGCACCCTTCATGGGAGATTGGCTCCTGGAACAGCATCACCACTGGAAAACCGGCAGCCCTATTCGAAAGACCGATCGATAAAATGGTTGGCCATAGTTGGTCGAGATTGCAGGGCTTCGAAGCTGGAGTGATCAGCAAATCTACGCAGCTGTTATTCTGGGACGTGATCAATCTGCTGTCTCAAAAGCGTAGAATTCTAATTTACAAGGACCTCAGCATATACCCTGTCGTAAAAGCCGGTTTAGCTTCGGCTGCACATAATGGTGCCCATATCTATAGTTTTAAACCCGGTGATTTGCGAGGTCTAAAGAATTTAATCCGTTCTACGCTAAAGGTTGGTTTCCAGCCGGTGATTTTGTCGGAGGGCTGGCTGGTCGAGAAGGGATGTGTAGCACCGCTAAATGGATACTACTATCTGGTGAGGACCTACGGAGGTTACTTGGTAGTTGATGATACCCAAGCTTTGGGAGTACTTGGAAAAAACCCCTCTAGAAGCAATCCGTACGGCCATTTTGGGGGAGGGACTTTTCAATATTTAGGAATGAAGTGCAGTGCTGAACGAATCATTAGCATTTCCTCCATGGCCAAGGGGTTTGGCGTGCCGGTAGCAATAATGTCATCGAATTACAATTGGATAAAGGCATTTTTACGGCTGAGTCAGACGAGAGTGCATAATAGTAGTCCCGGTGCGGCTGAGGTCTTGGCCGCTCAAAATGCACGGAAACAAAATCGAGCTATGGGAGAGTCTAGAAGAAGACATTTATTGAAAAACATCTTCTACTTTAAAGAGACGCTGAGAGAAACGAGCGTAGATTTAGAAGAACACTTCTTTCCTGTGCAGATTCTGAAAAATCACAGTGCCGACTATCTGGTCAGATTGTACCACAGTCTTACAAAATTGGGCTTCAAGGTCCTATTGCTAAGAAAATACGCTAATCGGTCTCCTGTGATCGGGGTTTGTATCAGTAGTGCTCATACGACTAATCAGATCACAAGACTGTCGGAGGCGATTATTGGATTTACCAAATCTCATTATCAAAAAGTTTAAGCTATGAATGATATCATCAATGAAATTTTATTCGAAAATATTGACCGTTCTTCGTGTAATTGCAAGAATTGCTCGAGCTGTCGTTCCCGAATGGCACAAGAAGTAAACTTCGCTGGAATAATGCCAAGTGTCGCCCCTTCTGAACAGGAATTCGAAATCATCGGAACTGTCGATGGTAGAAAGAGAATCAATAGCACACATAAGGTTCCTTTTAGGTGGATCTGTAGAATTCTAGCTTCATACCGCAATCCTTCCAATAGTAAAGAAATCAGACGATTTATAGGGACCGGTGTTCTCGTTTCTCCAAGGCACGTACTGACTTGTGGTCACAACATTGTAAATACGGTAAAATTCTCCGGTTCTAAACCAAAGAAGGTTAAAGCATTTAAATGGGAAATTAGCCCCGGCATGAAAGATGCTGGAACCAGACCCTTCGGAACCTATCCAACTTCCATTGCGGAAACGACTGATTCTTGGAAAAAGCACCTTGCTCCCGGTCATGATTTGGGAATTATCAAGTTGAATACTGCTGTCGGTTATCAAAGGTTTAAGAAAATCTATAACGCAAAACTAGGCTATTGGGGAAGCAAATCGTTTGGAAAAGGTACCAGAATTATCCCATTCAACCAATCCAGCCAAAATGGAAAAAAAATGAATTTGGCCGGCTTTCCAATTGACCAATTAAAGGGCAATGGCAATCAAATGTACTGGGATGCGGATTACATTGTGAACACCAGCCCAACTGCCAGTAGCAGGTTATTCTACTACAATACAGATACTTGTGGTGGAAATAGTGGAAGTCCGATTTGGTTAACAAATACTTCAAACAGATCGAGATTTTTGATTGGCATACATACTGGACCTTGTATCCCGGTAAAAGGTTCAGATGATTGTAAGAATGTCCCAGGACTGGAATGTAATATAACCGATAGTGCTCCAAAAAGGACTTCCAATAGGGGTGTCTTTTTATCTGCGTCGGTAATAGATAAGGTAAAAGATTGGATAAAAAATATTTAATCACCAATAAATTTGTTCAATATGTATCTCTCGAATGATGATTATTTGGATGAAATATTTGAAGATGCCTATCTGACTGAGCAATATGGTTCAGATACGAAGTCTATGCAGAAAATGCTGAGTTTCTTATTGCATATACCCTTAGAAATAGATGGCATAACTGGAAAGAAGACCAACTTAGCTAAAAGTACATTTAGTAAATATGTCGACTCCATCTCCAACTTACCATGGATTTATCAGCAAAATGCTGGTGCTTTAAGGGGCAGTTTTGACCATTTTGATCACGATAGCCATATTATCAAGCCTGAACATCAAAAGGAACTCTGTGCTTTTGTTAGGAAATTGGTTACAAATACCAGAGATGGATATCACGATGATAAATTACTCATAATTGGCCATGCTGATCCGTCAGGATATAAGAGCCATAATAATACCTTAAGCAAGAAAAGAGCATATGAAATGAAACGGCATTTTGATTCCATGTTAGGTTGTCAAAGAATAGGTTATGGGCATTTTTCTACTGCAGTTATTGCACTGGGAGAAGAATTCCCACTGACAACAAGACCCGGTGTCAGGCATGGTCCAAGCAGAAGAGTAGATTTCATATCTCTGAGGATCAATAAGTAGTACTGCTATGCAAATTATCGATGCTCATTGCCACTATGGTCCGGGAGACGGACTCACAGGACCTTGGGATACCAGGGCCAATCTAGATAGATACGAAACCCGGGCAAGCGAAGCTGACATTAATAAGACAGTAATCTTCGCTGCCTTTCATTCGGATTACCCTAGGGCGAATGAATTGGTTGGAAGAAAGGTACTAGCAAACTCCGAAAAGTATTTCGGATTTGTCTTCATTAATGCTGATAAAGATGCTGGTTCGGTCTATCAAATGGTAGAGCAAGGTATCCGGCGATACGGATTCAAAGGCATTAAGGTTCATCGCTATAATGCACCCATATCCAGAGAAATTTGTCAGGTTGCCCAAGCTTTTCGAATTCCCATACTGTATGATGTAATGGGCAAAGTTGCAACCGTAGAACTGTTGGCTAGAGAGTACCCAGAAGTGAATTTTATCATTCCGCACCTCGGTAGCTTTGCAGATAATTGGGAGGATCAGCTGAATTTCATTCCGATCCTGGAGCGCCATTCAAATATCTATACAGACACTTCAGGTATCCGCCGGTTTGATTTGCTGGAAATGGCTGTTCAACGTGCCGGGGTACATAAGATCTTGTTTGGGTCAGATGGGCCATGGCTGCACCCTGGAGTGGAGATGGAAAAGATATTTGCTTTGAAATTGCCAGCCGGAGATGAAAGGCTGGTGCTTGGCGGGAACATTTTGCGATTGATGGGGATGAACAATTTATGATGGTAATCATCATTTCACCTACACAAAACATATTATTAATTCAAAAAACCAGAGCAATATGGAAGATCTATTGAATGAAATAATCCTTGAGGAAGGAGACAGTTTCGAAAGTGGTAGAAGCTCTCGTCCGAAAAAATTCGAAGTGAAAATTGAAAATTTTGAGTATAGGAGTACTGAAATACCTTTTTGGGAAGTTTGTAAAATAATTAAAATTTCTAACGCCCTGCTGAATCAGGCCAATAGTAAAACGTTGGAGAGGATAGAAATTCGCGGAACGGCTAAAGGGACTAGTCAAAATTTGTATAAATATGCGATTGGAAGAGCTGAAAGAGTTAGAGATTTGATCCGAGAATACCTATTTGATGTGCTCAAAGTTGGATCTAACAT
>JANQRV010000024.1 GCA_028284395.1 Saprospiraceae bacterium | reverse complement strand
TTGTTAGCCCAAGCGGTCATTCCGGGAATGCAACAAGAAGGTTACGGGCGCATTGTCAATGTAATTTCTACATCGGTCAAAGCACCGATCGATGGATTAGGAGTGTCGAACACAACCAGAGGGGCCGTAGCAAATTGGGCAAAGACACTGGCTAATGAATTGGCCGGGACCGGGATCACCGTTAATAATGTTTTACCGGGCACGACAGACACCGGGAGAGTTAAAGAGTTGATCGAGCTTGCTGCAAGGCGTCGTAAAATCTCCGAATCGAGTATTAAGGAAGAATGGATTGACCGCATTCCTATGAAGCGTTTTGCGGCTCCGCATGAAATTGCAGCGGCAATTGTATTTCTCGCCTCCCCGGCGGCCGCTTACATTACCGGAATCAACCTGCCGGTCGATGGAGGACGCACCAAAAGTTTGTAATGTTCCCTGTGAACCAAGATATGCTCACTGTCGCACAAATTTTAGATTAGTGACCCGGCCGGCATCCAGTTCGAACGCATCATATTGTTCGTTGAATCTCATGTTAATGTTCCGACTCCGAAAGTTGGTCGGGCTTTTGGCCATCACTATTTGTTTTTGGCCATTCTTTATCTCCAGGACAAGTTGGTTTTCACTATTCAACGAAAAGGTATAGGACGCATCAATCTCAAATGAATAATACCTACCTGTTATTTTGGACAACAAGGCATTTGGAGGTGCAAAGAATTCTGCGTTTTTGGCAGTTTGTTCAGTTGTGCCAGCGGTTTCTTCTTCGACATCCGTCAGAGAATCCTTCAGAAAAATATCTGCGACCTGGTAGCACCTCTGGCCAGGTCCCAACTCAGCAAGGTTCCCAAGGATGATAACAGAAAAAGCCTGATCGGGAAATTGAAGATAATGGGAGCGGTATCCCCCAAGGGCACCTCCGTGGGAAACGGTCCTTAGACCTCGATAATGATCATTCACGAGGGCGAAGGCATAGTCGACTTCACTTCCATCTTTATATTTGCCGTTCGTCAGCATTTTTTCAATGATTGTTTGTCCTCCGTTACCTAAAACATTGTGATAGAAATTCTGATCCCAAAGGAAAAGATCCTCAATAGTGGAGTAGATCCCACCGGACCCTACCAGATCAAAGCGCATCAACATGTTGTCGAATCCGCCAGAAGGGTTTTTCCCGTAGCCAAATGAACGATTGGGTATGAGCTTTCGGTTGTCATCATAAAAAGTAGTTGAATTCATTTTCAGTGGACCAAAAATCTTTTCTTTAGCAAAAGCTCGGATGCTTTGACCAGTCACTTTCTCGACCAGTAATGCCATCATAAAATAGCAGGAATTTGAGTAGAGATATTTTGTGCCGGGTTCGAAGTTTAGTTCCTTTTGCCGGCAAATGAGGTCATAAACCACTTCATTCTCCATATTGTCTAAATAAGAGTTGCCTGCCAGAGACCAAAGAGTAAGATAGTCCCGGATCCCACTTGTGTGGTGAATCAGATTTCTAATTGTAATGGGATGGCCATAATCGGGTAATTCAGGGAAATATTTTCGAATGTTGTCATCCAGGCTGATTTTTCCCTCTTCTTCCAAAAGGAGCATGCACATGGTGACAAATTGCTTGGACACTGATCCGATGTAGAAGACACTAGATGGTGCGATTGCGATATTGTGTTCGAGATCAGCCATCCCATATCCACGGCTGTAAACAATCTCGCCTTCTTTTATGACGGCCAAGGCACATCCTGGGGAATTGGTTTTGTCGACATCGGCAAAAATTTGATCTACAGCCGAAATGGTCTCATGATTCTGGGCCTTCACGGTTGTGGTGGCCAATGCAAGGATAAACATAAAGGTAAGTTTCCGCCTCATTTTAACGTTTTTGTTCTATCTACGAAAAATAGGCTATTTTTGGAAGACTTTTAAAAATAAAGATGCCAATGGATTCCCCATATGTTTTATATGCCGATCCCGACGGGAATGTATTTGAGGACACTTCTCTCTATGCAGTGGGAAGGAGCGGTTTCTATGCACAACCCATACCTGCCGACGAGTGGATTGAATTACCTGATGGCGGAGATCTTTATAATTTGCCCGGCAGAAAAAGTGTGGGGATCGATGTGGAAACGGGGGAGTTGAGGCTATGTGAGAAGGGATGGGCTGTTGCCGGCTTCATTCCTCCTGCATTCACCGGAACCTTCCTGGCTTCCTTCGTGAATGAACCGGACGCACCTACCCTGCCCTTATTTTGTTATACTGCAGTTGGTTGGCGTGCCGATAAATTTTATGTAGCTGCTGTGCGGATCGAACAAGATATTCGACAGGAATGCAGTGGATTTGATTCAGAGGCGGTCGATCGGGGTGTGATGGATCTCTTAGAACGCTACCCACAAAACCGACTTGTTAACCACCTTGCCCAAAACTGTGCTTTGACTTATGATTGTCCCGCGGCGCGCAACTATTTTATGGGTCGTTGGGAATGCCCGATTCCCACATCGCCGGCCTGTAATTCCAATTGTATTGGCTGTATCTCTTTTCAGCCGGAAGAGGAAAACATTGTCTCCAGCCACGATCGATTGGATTTTAAGCCTTCGGCTGGTGAAATTGTAGAATTCACCGTTGATCATCTAAATACTGCTCCTTTCCCCATCATTAGTTTTGGACAGGGGTGTGAAGGAGAGCCACTTTTAATGTGGGAAACCATAAAAGAAGCGATTTTACAGATCCGAAAATTCACCAATAAGGGAAGTATCAATATCAACACTAATGGCAGTAAACCCGATGCGGTTCGGGCGCTTTGCGAAGCGGGTTTGAATAGCATTCGGGTTAGTACAAATTCCGCTCAAGAATGGCTATATACGGCCTACTATTTGCCTAATAACTATGCTTTTGCCGACATCCTAGAGAGCCTTAAAGTGGTCAATGAATACGATGGATGGACCAGTATCAATTACTTTGTTTTGCCCGGGGTGACTGACAGCGTTGCCGAGTACGAGGCCCTTCGAAAACTCATCCGGACGACAGGATTGAAAATGATCCAATGGCGAAATTTCAATATTGATCCCGACTGGTATTTTGAGA
>JANQRV010000023.1 GCA_028284395.1 Saprospiraceae bacterium | reverse complement strand
GGATATTGGGTTGGGGGTAATGTCCCGTCACCCTCCCGACGGATGCTCCATCTCGGATGACCGTTGGCGTCTGTGGCCAGGGTCGGTGCAGCGGGTTCTGCTGCCCGGTTTACATTGGCGAGTGTAAAACTCCTGGCTTGGGCCGGCTTCCGAAAGCCGACCATAAAGGCGTATCTTTTTCCACCTTCCAGGGTGCGTTCGTGGTCCTCGGCCAAATCCCAACGAATGTACTGCAAATGTCCCCGCTCTCCGCCGTTTTTGCCGGTGGGGGGAATAGCCGGAAAAAAGCCCCCTGAAACAGCGAGAATGGAATGATAATCAACTCCTTCCAGGTAATCATCCGCACGATGGTTTTTGGTGAAACCATGGGTCGAGGAACTACCTGCGGGTGTGCCGTTGTTGTTGATCACTGGCTCCCCGGTCACCTCGAAAAGCTGAAGATACACTTCCGCCACCAGGGCCCCAAAATTGATGGCGCTGCTGCTGTTTCCGGTTCGTAGTACAATAGCATCCAGCGTGATTTGCTCTCCTTCGGGGATGTAAAAGGTTTGTCCGAGGTCCCGATTGCGTTGAAAATATCCCTGATGCTTCCACTTTAAGTGGGGGGCATCCACTCGCCGTACGCTGGTACTTCCTCCCAAGTCGGCGCCATCGAAATATAGATATTCGGGAGTCCGTTGAGGATCGCGAACGTAGTTTTTTCCCAGGGCTTCCAATAAGAGCCCTTCGGCAAATGCCGTTTCTCCGGCACAGCCGCAATTCCCATCTTCAACATCATTGATGGTATTCGGATTGCCGTCATCGCAACCGGTGCCTGCCTGCGGACAAGTATTGGTGCCGGTACAATTGCAGTGGCCGTCCTGGCGGTCATCGATCGTATTGGGGTTGCCATCATCACAGGGGATTCCCGCCGTGGGGCAATCGGCAATGGTACCAAGATGGTCACCGGGAATCGGACGCTGCAAAACCCCGGTGGGCAACTGCCAGCCAACGGCCAAATGGTCGCCTCCCCCCGCTTCCTTGACCAGGGCTTCGATGTAGTAGGATTTACCCGCTTCCAGGTATATCGGAGCCGACTGTTGTGAGGTGAACTTATCCCATTGGCGCGAACCCGTCCAGGCGTTGTGGTGAGCAATTTGCCTTTTGTTGGCGGGGTTCGTATCGGTGCTTAAATTCAGTACCGTATGATCGTCGCCGGCGACCCAAAAGGTGTAGGATCCGGTCAAAGGAGCGCAAATGTAGCCAGTGAGGGTGGCGCCATAGTTGTCAGCGACGTTAGATGGAGCCTCGAAGACTTCCAATTCCATCTCTAACTCGAAATTATCGGGAAATACAGGGTTGGAGGTGAGATTGTTCAAACTGGTGCCGCCGATGTTTTCGTAACGACGGTAAGTGATGCGGCCGTTGGCCCGACATCCGTCGGTTACGGTGCCGAAACAATTGCAATTGCCGTCGGCCCGGTCGTCCGAGGTTCGGTCGTCGCCATCGTCACAGGCCGTCCCGGCAGGCGTACAATTATTGATTACTTCAATGTAGAACTCGTGGGTTCGATAGGTGTCCACATCCGGAAAGCCGTCGGTAGTCGGGCTAAGTTTGCATTCGTGATCTTTCTCGAATAAAGATTCCCGGACCAGTTCCAATCGGATGTTTTCATCGGTTGGCGGGTTTTCTCCGGGGAATTGGGTGGGGGGTAAGGTGCCGTCACCTTCCCGGCGAATGCTCCACCAAGGAACGCCGTTCGGATCGGTGCGCAATGCGGGGGCTGCCGTACTTGAGGTAGAGGTAGTATTGCCGAGGGAGAACCCCTTTCCGGGGCCATCAGTGACAAAACCGACCATGAAAGCGTATCGTTTGCCTCCTTCGAGCTTCAATTCAGCATCTCCCTCCAAATTCCAGCGGATATACCTGAGGTGTCCTGGTTCGCCACCCTGTTGGGTCGTGGGCGGAATGTCCGGAAAAGCGCCTCCGCGAATGACGGCTATGGTCTCGTAGGAAATGCCTTCCAGGTAATCATCGGCCCGATGGTTTTTGGTAAATCCGTGCTCGGAGTCGGTTCCGGGTGGGGTATCATTGTCGTTGATCATGGGGGTACCCAATACTTCGAAGATCTGCATTTGTACTTGCGCCCCGGGAGTACCAGGTAAAATTGCTTTGGCACTGTTGCCGGTACGGAGGACGATGGCGTCCAATTGAATGCTGGTATCGGCCGGCACATTGAATACTTGTCCAAGGTCGCGACTGCGTTGGTAGTATCCCTGGGTTTTCCACGCGAGATTGGGCCCGTCGATGCGCCGGACACTAGTAGTGCCTCCGGTGTTAGCATTGGTAAAAGACAGGTATCGGGGTACCTTGGCTTCATTTGGAAAATATGATTTGCCGAGGTCTTCCAGCCGTAATCCGTTGATGGTCGGGACCGTATCACGATCCATCTGATGAGCAGACAAGTCAGGGACAGTTGTCAGTAGAAACGTCAGTAAGGATATTAAGAAAACGAGCGTATTCATGATCATGGCCGGCGATATTTCGAGAGAAGGTATGAAAATAACCACAAATCAATCACATGGGTATGAAAAAGAGCAGAAGAAATTTTCTGAAAAGCATTTCGGCAGCTGGAACTGCTGCAATTATTACAAATACGACCTTTATTAGCCCTTTGCAGGCAAGGGAAAACGGGGCATCCTTACCCGCTGACAGCACGGACACTTGGAAGCCGGTTACCCCTCTGCAAAATATCAAAAAGCAGATCCCTTCCCCGGTAATCATCGATAAAATCGAAATCCTCCGCCACCATGTCGAAAAAAATAAATACGAGTACATGGTCCGGGTCGTAGATAAAGAAGGGACAACTGGGTACAGCATGGCGAATGGCCGTTTTACCAAAACTTTCACCATGTTTGAGGAATTGGTCACGCCCTTTTTTCTTGGTAAGGATGCCAGGGACGCCGCCACTTTTTTCACTGAATTTTACTATTTCAATGATAAGCGGATCTACAAATATTTGAGCATGCCGTTATGGAATAGCTTCGGTATCGTGGAATCGGCCGTTCTGGATTTGTTGGGAAAAAAAGCGGGAGAGAATGTCCGCGACCTGTTGGGTAAAACCCTGCGTACGGACATTCCGGTATACATGAGCAGCACGGAACGGGGAACCACTGCGGAAGAAGAAGTCGAATGGCTCGGCGCAGCTACCCGTGCGGCCAATGCCGAGGCGATAAAATTCAAGATCGGCGGCCGGATGTCGCGCAATGCGGATGCCAGCCCGGGCAGGACCGACAAAATCGTGCCCCTGTTCCGAAAAACCATGGGAGAGGATATTGACCTCTACGTAGACAGCAACGGCAGCTACGACGTCCCGAAATCCATCGAAATCGGCAAATGGCTGGAAGAGTACGACATCGGCTTTTACGAAGAGCCCAACGAATGGGGCGATTTTGTCGGTTTGAAGGAGATCAACGATGCCTTGAACATCGCAGTGGCCGGCGGCGAACAGGACCACGACTGGTACAAATGGAAATGGATGATCGACAACCGGGCGGTCGATTTGCTCCAGCCCGATCTGATGTACAACGGCGGCCTTTTGCGGACCATTCACCTGGCGAATTATGCAGCGGAAAAAGGCCTTCCCGTTACTACTCACAATCCGCGCAATAATGCCGAGTATGCCAATGTACTGGCTTTTGCCGCAGTGGTTCCCAATCTCGGGCCGCATCAGGAATACAGGGCAGAAAAACCTGAAACCCAAATTCGATACAGTACCGACTTATCCGTGAAGAATGGTCAAGTGAAGGTGTTGGATGCTCCCGGCCTGGGAGTGGAGTATGATCCGGAGTTTTTGAAAACCATGGAAGTGTTCATGAAGGTGAAAAAGTAAAATCATGAGAAATCATATCACTTTTTTCTTGACGGTAATAACGCTATTGGTGCAAAGCTGCCATCAACTGCCTCCGCAAGATGGTTTTACGATGGAGGACGCAAAAGCCAAGGAGACTGAAGCCTGGGCTACTCAACCCCAAGCCATCTTAGCAAGAATTCGACCGCCGGTTTTTCCGGAAAAGACTTTTTTAATTACTGATTTTGGGGCGGAGTCGGGTGATTTCGACAGCCGGCCTGCCATCATGAAAGCCATCGATGAATGCAATAAGGCCGGTGGAGGCCAAGTTGTGCTGCCACCGGGAAGGTGGTTTTCAAAAGGGCCGATTCACCTGAAAGACAATGTAAATCTGCGCCTGGAAGAAGGTGCCGCTTTGAAATTCAGCGACGATCCGGAAGCCTATTTACCGCTGGTTAAGGTCCGCTGGGAAGGTACGGTTTGCTGGAATTATTCTCCCCTGATTTACGCCTACCAAAAAAGCAACATTGCCCTGACCGGAAAGGGAACCATCGATGGCAATGCTGCCAATTGGTCGATCGAATGGCGGAAGGCTCAGAAACCGGATAAGGATGTGTTACGTCAAATGGGGAATGATAAAGTGCCCGAAGACCAGCGGGTGTTCGGTAATGGTTTTTTAGACTTGGATGGAGATGGTGAGGACGACGGAAACGGTGATGCAAAACAACATTGGTTGCGTCCGACATTGATCGAGCTTTATCAGTGCAACAATATCCTGTTGGAGGGCTTGACTTTGAAAAACAGTCCTTTTTGGACGGTCCATCCCGTATTCAGCAAAAATATTTCCATTAAAGGTCTGCAGATTTACGGAGGCTATCTCAACGACGACGGAATCGACCCGGATAGCTCGGAGGATGTACTGATTGAAGAGTGTTACATCGAAACGGAGGATGACGCCATATCCGTCAAGGCGGGCCGAGACCAGGATGCGTGGGATCGCGGGAAAAGTAGAAATATCATAGTCAGAAACTGCCGACTGAATTCAGGTGTGAATTCTTTTTGTGTCGGTTCCGAAATGTCGGGTGGAGTCGAAAACATATTTGTCGAAGACTGTCACATCCTTTCGGGGAAGCACGGGTTAAATTTTAAATGCAACCTGGATCGGGGAGGACAGGTAAAAAACATTTTCCTGAGAAACATCGAGATCGATTCGGTTAGGGAAGCCATGTTCATTTTCCGTATGGATTACCACGGTTACCGCGGCAACCATTTTCCCACCAAGTTCAACGACTTTTTCGCCAGCAACATTACCTGCGGTAAGGTGAAGGCAAAACCGTTTAAGATCGTAGGCGTAGAAGAAGAACCCATCACCAGGGTCGTGTTGCACGACATTGTCATTCGAGAGGCGGGAGAACCGAGTCTGATCGAGTTTGCAGAAGAGGTTATTGCAGAGAACGTGATGATCAACAATTCTACCTGGCATCCTCATTATTAGGTTGTCCGCTTCCAAGATTCATTGACCCGGTGAATCTCCCGGAAAATGTCAATTTGTTCCTGATGGAATCGTTCCTGTCGGTCCAATAGCCCCTTCTTCCGCACTTTATTTTGAATGTAGGCCCCACAGAGATGTACACCTACACAGCCTGGATTATCCTGTAATTGCATCAAGATGTCGGCATACCAGCGAGCGTCGTTCCAAGCGGTGATTTTTCCGTCGACTGTCAACTTCTTGGATCCATCTGCCCATAAGACCGGCCGGCCGGTGATATTGTGCCAGTATTGCAGATGTTTGACGGGTTCGCGGAAGTCCTGAAAACTGAAGATGTCGACATACGGGCCGGCAGCTTCCAGGATGATGGGATCCAGTGGCTCATTGGCTTCGTAGCGGTCGCCGAGAATGAGGTGGTTGGGGTCATACCGTCGAATCGCGTCGTGGGTTACCTGGTAATAGCGGGTCGCCAATCGTTTCAATTCATCGCGACCGGCCTTCGTATTCAGTTTGGACGGATCGAACAACGGGCCTTTCCAGTGGTTTTCTTTGCGGGTATGTAGCCAGGTTGGGCAATCTATGTAGAAATAGCCGATCAGTTTGGGATCGTCGGCCAAGGTAGCACAATGTTCCCGTGCCACGTGGTCGCACCAGTTGACGAAATCGTCACTAAAGAAATCGGGGTGCCGGGTCTCGGCTTCCCACTGGTGGAATTCGCCGAAGGGGAGTTGATGGCAATAGGGCATATCCAGCCACTGGTATTCTTCGTAGGTGAATCGGCGCGAATGTCGGTGGTTGGTAAGGCCCCGGGTGACGACTTCCTGGTTCCAGCCCAGGGTATTGAAGCCCCAGGCCCTTAGATTCGGCCCGACCGAGGTTTTAAGCCACTTTTCCATGGAGTTGCCGTAACGTTCTCGCCAGATGCGTCCGTTTTCCTCATACCGCAAACTGGCGGGATCAACGTGATTGAGGCCGCGAGAGAAGAATCGTTGCCCTTCAGGGTCGATGAACCACCAGCGGCCGGCGATCTTTTTTACTTGAAAAAATCCCGATTTTTTTCGACCCTTAAGTGGGCTGGGAAATAAGCTCTGCAATGGAAAACCCAAAGCAAAACCTCCAGCCAACAGTCGGTTTAATGCATTTCTTCTATTCATAGCAAAAGGATTTAAAGTACCCGGTGTTTGGCAATGAAATCGGGATCGATTTCTACGCCGCTACCAATACCTTTGGGCAAATGCAATATTCCGTTTTCCGGCTTCAGGCTCGAAGTTTCGCATTCGAACGGAACCTCATTGTTCAGCCCTTTGAATTCATGAAACGGACCTGCGTTGGGAAGGGCGGAGACAAATTGCATCATGTAAATGTATCCCAGGCCCGTCCCGGAGATATGAGGCGTGCAGACGAATCCTTTCGCCGCCGCCATCCGGGCTACTTTCATACTACGGATCATACCGCCGAAGTAAAAAAGATCCTGCTGCACCATTTGCACCGCCTCATTGCCGATCAGCCAGCGAAAATTCCGCAAACTTACTTCACCACCCCCGGAGGCAATCGGGATGGTGAGGGCGTTTGCGGTAAGCTTCCAATCTTCATACCAGTCGGTAGGTACGGGTTGTTCGAACAAATCGATCCGGTGGGCCTCCAGGATCTTACCGATGCGGATGGCTTCAGCGGCAGCGTAACTTCCGTTGCAGTCGGCATAGATGGTCATATCATCCCCAAAAGCCTTCCGCGTCAGGGGGATGAGCCTTTCCGTCCTGCCTACGGGGGATTCCGGATTGCTGCGCCGGCCTCCCACTTTGAATTTTACGGCTTTAGCTCCGGTTTCGGCCTGTAGAGCCTTGATGCTTTCAATGCTGGCTTCGGCGGATTTGCCCCGGTTGTTGTTGGCACGGTAGATCGCGATTTCCTGGTTGTGAATGTCGCCTATGAGTTCTCCCATACTTTTCCCGGCCATTCTACCCAGCATATCCAGAATGGCCATTTCGACAGTTGCGACGGGTATCCAAAGGGTATAACCCTGGTATTTGTAGTTGTTTTTGTACATAAAAACACCTTCGATCAGTTGATCCAGGTCCCGGGCATCCTTCCCGATAAAGTAAGGATTGACAAGCATCAATTGAATAGGGTAGAGGTGGGGCATCCGGATGTTGTGCCCTACACAATACCCTTCGGCACCATCTCTGGAGCGCACCCGGATCATGTAATTCCCGTCGTATTCCAACAAGTCGCAACTTTCGATGACGATTGGATCGGGAAATAGTTCCCGTTTTAATACCGGTTGTTGCAAGACTTTGTCGAGGGCTGAATAGTCAGTGGTATTAAAGGGTATTCGCTGGTCGGGTCGAACAGCACAGGAGGGGAGTAACGTTGCTGCCCCAATCCCGGTGGCTAGTGTAGATTTTAAGAAATTTCGGCGGTTGTTTTTCATTTTGTTCCGATATTGTTGGATCCCCGCAAGTTATTCCATTCCTTCGGGCCAAACCAGTTTGAAAGCCTGCAAAGTATTGTATTTGTGAGAAGGAACGACCAGTAATTGCTCTTCAGCCACGTATTCCAGGTCCGCTGTATGGCATTTGCCCCTGATATCCAATAAAGTATGCAGGTTTTCGAGAGGGGAAAAGTAGTGGATCCGACCTTGAAAATCCGTGACCAGGTACCCGCCGTTGCCGACGGCTTCGATGCCGTCACCGTGACCAATGTCTTCCTGCAGAACGGTGGCGATGCCACTCCTCTTGTCCAGGGCAAGTAATTGTTTGGAAATGGTTGTGGCGATCAACAGGCGGTCGTCTTCATTCCATAAGCCATTGGGGCGGCCGGAGGATAAATCCCGCCAGAATACATCGATTTGTCCATCTTTGAGTTGGTAGATGGTATGGCCGTCCGCGTCGTTGGAAAAGACGGTACCGGACGGAGTCACCACCAGGTCATTCAGAAACACAACGCCCGGGGGGCGGTGGCGCTCCACTATCTTTGCTGTATTGACATCGATTTTCACGATGAAATGTTTGTCGTTGACATAAAGGAAATTACCCTGAATGTCCATTCCCTTTGGATCGTTTAACCCGGTTACCCAATCCAGTTTTTCGATTTTGCCTTCGCGTGAAACTTTGGACAGGAAGCCGTCACCATCTAGATCGGACCCGGCCGAACCACCATTGATGTTGCTGATGTAAAAAACTTGATGGCGGGGATCGTAAACAGCACATTCCGGTGAAGCAAGTCCATTGGTTTTCCACAGGTTTTCCAGTTGCGGTACCTTTTCCTGGAAGTCCGCATCGAAAACCATGACTTCACTGCCCTCTACGCGCAGCCGGGCCCGTGCCGGCGACCGGTTTGCAAATACCTTGTTCAAAATCTTTTTCCCCTTTTCGCCGGCCGGATCAAAGAGCACAGGATTGTTGTCTTCGTTCCTTTGCAGTGGAACGAATGAGATTTCGTGCAAACGGCGATTTTTTGCCACCAGGCGCACCAATAGGCCATTGGGACTCTTGCGGCCCTTCCACCAATCGAAGACGGCGTTGCCGACAGAGTAGAAAATGGGTCGATTTTGCCAGGTTTCAATGTTTTGCAATTTATGAGGTCCGTGCCCGAATACGATGTCCGCTCCCGCTTCAATGGCAGCACGGCTTATCTGCCGTTGATGCTCGACGGGTTCGTAGGTGTTGGATATGCCCCAGTGATAGGATGCTACGACGATGTCAGCTTCGGCTTTTAGCTCCCGGATGTCTTGTTGCATCCTCCGTAAAGAAGCGGCATCGGGTGTGCCGTGTACGAGGGGTGGCTGAGCGGGTTTATCCAGGTTGGGCGGTGCTTCGTAGGTCGTGGCGACCTTAACCCGGGCAATCCCCGGTTGGTTGACCCCGGCAGCGTGTTGATAGGGAAATACCGTGCAGGCATATTGGAGGAATCCAATTTTAGTGCCTTTTCTTTCAATAATTACGGGTCGATGGGCTTCTGCGAGGTTGTTCCCGCCCCCGGTATGGGCGATGCCAGCCTCGTCGAGTACCTGGAGGCTCTTTTGCAGGGAAGTATAGGGGAACGTAACATTATTGGCCACACCAACGACGTCAAAACCAGCCGCGACCAGACCTTTTACCATTTCCGGGTTGGAGTGCTTCCAGGAGGATTTATGGGGAATGTCCCCGATCTTGGGGTCGGGAGAGGTTCCGGCAAATGGCCCTTCCAGGTTGCAAAACCGTATATCGGCCTCTTTTAAAGTGGGCAACAGGTGTTGGAAGCCACTGGCGGGATCTTGCCGGTTTTGGATGTTCATATCGCCCATCAGTAGGATGTTCACCTCGTCTTGATTATTGGCTTTGGTCTGCCAAGACCAGGGAGAAGATTGACAGAATAGGTGGCTGAAAGAGAACAGGAGGATGAACGAAGGGATGAGGCCTTGCATGATTGAGTTTTTCATTCGTTTTATTTTAATGTGGCATGGCCCCTTGACGCTGTCAGGACCTGCCTCCCGACGCTCACTTTGTTCGGTCAGGATTGGGAAAAAGTAACAAAAAGCTCTAGAAAATTTTAATTACCGGGAAAATTTCCTGACTCTCGCAGTGTGAGCGAAGAACCTGAATTAGGTTTATTCTGCAAAAGAATGATGGTCTATGCTAATAAAATCGGAAATGAAGTACTTATATCTCTTGTTTTTGTTGATGCCATTAGCGCATATCAATGCTCAAAACACGCCGGTCAATCCCGATGCCAGTAAAAACGCGCAACGATTACTGGAGTTTCTACACAATATCAGCGGCTCTTTCATTTTGTCGGGACAGCATAATTTCCCGCACGAGATTTCAATTTATTCCGACAGTGTCGTTGCTTTTACCGGTAAGGCAGCAGTAGTTTGGGGCTGTGATTTTAGTTACCATGAAGAAGCGGTGAACAATCGACGGAATATCATCAAAGAAGCGATTAAGATGCATAAAAGAGGGCATATCATCACACTCATGTATCATCAGGTGCGGCCTATGGACGACGAACCAAATGGCTGGAAGGAGAGCGTGCAAAACGAGATTACCGACGAACAGTGGAATGATTTAGTCACACCAGGCACCGAGGTTCACACCAAATGGTTGGAAAAAATAGATACGGTAGCTTTCTATTTGAAGCAGCTGCAAGCAAAGAAGATTCCGGTTCTCTGGCGTCCCTACCACGAAATGAATGGTAGGTGGTTTTGGTGGGGCCAAAAGGCGGCCTTTGCCAAACTATGGGTCATGATGTACGAAAGATACGTCTACTACCACAAATTGGATAATTTAATCTGGGTTTGGAATGCCAATACTCCACAGAAGAAAAAAGCGAGTAATGATATGTCTTACGACCGGTATTACCCGGGACACCAATATGTGGACATATTGGCTGCCGATGTGTATCACAACGATTATACCCAAAGCTATTATGACGATCTGATGGCCTTGGGTGGAGAGAAAGTGGTTTCCATTGGGGAATGTGGTACCGTTCCAACACCCAAAATTCTCGATGCCCAACCCGGCTGGACCTGGTTTATGGTATGGACCAAACATCTGTGGACGCATAATGAGCGGGAAGCACTTCTTGAATTGTATGAGGATCCGCGTGTGGTTACTCTAGATGAAATAAAGAAACTACGCAGGCGCTTTCGATAGTATTAACCAATAAAATATGATTAGCTTACAATCTTACTTTTCGTCTAAACGAGTGGCGCTTACCGTCGCTTCCGCCAAGCTTTTTTTGGTTGTCAATCGGATAAAACAGGGCAATTCGACAAACATTAGGTAGTGGCCACCTGGATTACCCTGGACTGGAAATTGTGAAAGAACATGTATTCGATGATAATTGGCCTGAAGCTTGCAAAACGCTGTGCAGCTATTATGAATCCCTTGGTGAAGAAGATTGGAGAATCCACCATACCCCCGGCACAACCAAAAAATGGTTTAGAATAGCTCCTGCTATTAGGCTGCGGGCGTTCCTTGATCAGCATAAAAATCTAAATTTCATATCATCATTTCTTATTTCTGAACAAGACTATTGATGTGGCAGGTGGATGGCTGGATCGCCATTCTAGTAGCAGTCCTGAAGTCCAACGGTTGATGTTTTCTTATATTTAACTTTCCGATTCTAAATTCAATGAAATTGTTGACCAATTGTATGTCCTCGTCAATGAAGTGCTTTCTGCTGTTGTTGCTCATTTACCCACCTCTTTGGAGTTGCGGCGGGCCACCGGTAGATGCCTATGGTAAAGGGGGGCTCACCGCCGCCGATTTGGAAGATGTTTGAGGTCGATTTCGGAGATGGGCTCACCGAACGCTTCTGTAACTTTTCTTCGGCCGGTAACACCTGGGATGAGCGCTCTTTGTTCAATACCTGGTGTTTGTTGGAAGAATAGATTATTCAAACTACCTTCACATGAGAATCATATGTTTATTTGTTGTTATGGGCGTATTTTACTCCACGCTCTCCTTTGCTCAGCCATCCGCCAAAATCTGGATGAAGCACGAACTTTCTTTTACCAGTGCTTTAGACTATGAAAACCCGCTCTACGATCTAAAGGAATTCTATACGATTTTTACTTCACCGTCGGGTAGGACGGCTCGCATCAATGGATTTTGGGATGGAAACCGGGATTTCAAGGTGCGC
>JANQRV010000002.1 GCA_028284395.1 Saprospiraceae bacterium | reverse complement strand
AAAGTAAAGACCACTCGGCAACCTTCCGGCAACTGCTTGATTTCGTGATGGATGGTTTTCATTTCTAGCGGCAGTGTATCCGAATCGTCCGGTTCCCAGGGGATGCGTTCGTAATCTTCCAATTCGGAAAAGCTCATGTTTTTCTTCGACCGAATGTGATTTAACGCCGAATTCACTGCAATCCGCTTGATCCAGGCTCCCAGAGTAGAGTCGCCTTTAAAAGTGGTCAACTTCTCAAAAACCTTTATAAAAGTCTCCTGCAAAACATCTTCTGCATCGGTTGTTCTAGGTGTAATTCGGATTATAGTACTATACATCGCCTTGTAATAGCGACTGTATAGCTGGTATTGCGCAAGTTGGTTGCCCGTGATACATTTTGCGATCAACCGTCGGTCTTCCTTTTTCAAACTATAATCCATCGTTCATAAAGATGCGGGAGATTTTTTAAAGTTGGAACCAACCAAAACTTTTTTTTCATACTCTAGTTTATAAAGGAGATTGAATCGAATGGAGATTCATCAGTTCATTGAGGCTAGGAATTCGGATGGGAATATAATAATTCGATCTTTTTTCAAAAAAAGTCCAAATTAAGTAAGGGGACTCCTACTAATTTTGTGTCTACTAAAGTAGAAATCGCACTGGCAAAAGTGTCCAGAATTGATTAAATTAAAAGGAAAAAGCAAAAAGATTATTAAAATTTCAAAAAAAGTGTTAATAAATACTTAAAGGTAGCAACATCCGAACTCTTTTTGC
The DNA here is from genome assembly GCA_028284395.1 of Saprospiraceae bacterium. GTDB lineage: Bacteria > Bacteroidota > Bacteroidia > Chitinophagales > Saprospiraceae > JANQRV01. Next base: position 16,066 of record JANQRV010000002.1, on the reverse strand, counting down.
GTCTATATAATTGTAAGTTATGACGGTGATAGAAATTGAGGTTCAGATATTAATACAAACGGTTTTATCTAATGCATTTTGTTGCAAAACCGTTTCTCAAATTTGACGTTGGCTTAAGTTTCATAAACTAGTGAGTGTAAAGTGGCAACCCTTCCGTTTTGGAAGGGTTGTTTTTTTTATTGGATCGAAATCTTCTTCGATACTTCCCAATTGTCGCCAAAGACCCGCAACAAATAAGTTCCTTTCGCCAGATTATTTCCTTCCAAACGAATTTCATTTCTAGCTGTTCCGAAGTTTCTTTGTTGTCTTTGAACCACCTGTCCCTGCAAATTGATCAGTTGAATTTCAACATTGGTCAAATCCGGTATTGCTCCATTCATTTCTACAAACATGGTTTGGTCGTCTTCCACCGGGTTCGGGAATACATCAACTCCTTGTAGTTGTTCGCGCCTTTGCCCGCCAGTCACACTGGTGACCCCACTCGCAAAGTAGGACTCGGCCAATTCAAATGCATCAATGCCAATTTTTTCTCCAATCAATCGGCCCGGGATATCGTCTACCGGTGGGTGAATTCCCCCCCATATGCGCGAAAGACTGGTCTGGTCGGAAGCATCCCGATAGGTCGCCCACTGCAAAGTGAGGTCTACACTTGGACCTTCTTCGAACACTAAAAATTCATTCTTTTTCGCCTCGAATTCTCCCATTCCTCCCGGAAAGAACGGATCGCCCGTAAGGAGGGTCATCACTTCGGCAGCAGCCCTTGAAAAGGTGGAATGCCCGCTAATATATCCGGCAAAGGGAGGCGTCACGAAAGAAGGACGTTGATACGGCCACCAGTTATCGGCCAATATCCAATCCACTCCTGCCTGATCCGTCTCCGGGTCCTGAATATAATCGGGCCCTTTCCAAGCGTATAGCTTGATCTCGTTGACAAACTCCTGGTCCATACCTGCCAGTGGGTCGTCGGCCGTGACCAATTCGATATAGCCCGGAATCAAGGGAAGTCCGTTTTCGTGGTAATTCGGCAAGTTAGGATCTGAACTCTGGCCCAGTTCGGCCATATAACGGATTGCAGAAACCGGTCGGACATAATCGTACCATCCCTTAATACCCCAAGCAGCAATAGCCGCATCATGAACTGCTCCCCCAAGGGTGAAGTAGGACTTGACATCCCATTCCAAATCACTTAATATTTCTCCTTCTCCTTTGAATCTTTTTTCCAAAGCCGGATGATCACTGACGTAATTCAAGATCGTATACCAATGTCCCGGCGGGGTTTCCGAATCCGGCCCATCTGCCCAAAATTCTGCGAGTACTCTTCCGTAATCTCCCCTCGGCACCATTTGAGGTTCATAGGGCTGACCCGTAGCTGGATTCATGGCGTGCCCGGGGCTGGGATCTCCACCTTCGATCAGATCGAAAAAATCACGTAATCCCTCCACCGTCGTCGGAAAAGAAGAAATTGGAATATTCCCTACGGAAGCCGGTGAAATATCGATCATTTCTCCATCCTCTAATCCCAGGTGAGAAGACCATACTGCTACCAGTGCAAATCCCCACTTATACTCTTCCGAAAGTTCAGAACCCAATTTTGGCGGCGCACCCGGATCGTGGTATACCCAATAATCGAATCCCTGACGAGAATTGATGGTCAGGTCCGAGGATTTCAAGGCAAAGGGAGAAACTTGTCCCCACTCAGGACTCAAAAAATCCGGTGTATCTCCAGGTATCTCATTGCCACTTTGATCAATAAAGATCTGAAGGCTCAATGGCTGCCAGCGGTTTGGGTCGGTCACATCCGGGTTGCCGGGAAATTTGATGGCCAGGGGCCTGTTAACGGGCAAGTAAAACCGGTTGCGATAGTCTCTCGCTTCATTAGAACCATCCTGCATGCCAAATTCAATGATGTATCGGGCAATGTGATTCCCCAACAGAGCGGCTTTACCGGTAGCATAATCTACCGATTCCACAAAGGGATCATACCCCAAGGCCAACATCAAAGAATCGAAACGCAGTAACGATTCAAATCCGCCCGGAGAATACTGAAACCGATGGGTCAATATCCGGTAGGCCGCATAACTCATCGCCTCCTCCTGAGCAGCTTTGATATCCTCCGGAGTAGCAATACCGTCGAACGGACAAGTAAAACCGTCTACGGTCTTTCCCAGAAAATAGGTATCCGCTTCATCGTCAAAGGCTGCCCACGCATCGTACATCGCCATGGAAGTGTGAAATAGATTTCGGGCGTGTACCGTCGGTCTGGCAAAATCATTCCGGATTGCCTCCAACATGACCTCACTCCATTCCCTGGCAACGGACTTTTGCGCTTGGACTGATTGAGTAAAAATGAGAACGCAAATCAATAAAAAGAGGGGCTTCTTTCTGTGTATAATTCGGTCGCTCATAAATTGTCGTTTTAAGTGTTAATGTTGTCAAATTTAAGTTTTTGCCAATAAGTATTATAGTCAGATAAATCTTTTAAGACTTTCGTCGGGTTGATTGCATTGGTGCTGTGATGCTGTGATGCTGCAGGGACCTTGACGGCCCCTTTGATGCTTCGATGCTGGTCACCACATGTTTTCGTTTAACGATCTCATTTTTAGTCCATCAAAGGATCAAAGCATCAAGGTTGCCGCTAAGGCAACCGAAGTATCACAGCATCACAGTATCACAGTATCACAGTATCACAGTATCACAGTATCACAATAAATGAAAATTAATCATATTTGAAAACATTTTACATGAATTCAAATTATTTTTTTCCCTGTGGGCATGCCGATGGCTCCTACTAAGGAAATTACTAGTTTTGCTAAGAACAAAAACCGAGCCGGTCTTATGTTTTACTCTTTCACCATTTTGCTTTCTTTGGCTGCATTATTTAGTTTCCTCAATCACAAGTTTTTAAAGCTTCCTGAAACCATTGGGTTGATGATCCTGGCCCTCGTCACTGCCATCATCATTATCAGTATGAACGGAGTTTGGCCGACTGGTTACGATTTCTTTTGCCAGGTGGTCATTGACCTGGATTTCAAGACATTGCTACTCGATGTGCTGTTGAGTTTTCTGCTATTTGCCGGTGCCTTACACATCAACATCAGCGATTTGGAAAAGGAAAAATGGCCGGTACTCTTATTTTCTACCCTAGGGGTTTTGGTCAGCACTGCCCTCGTCGGTTTTCTGGTCTACGGAGTGGCCCGGTTAATTGGCATACCGTTTCCACTTATGCATTGTCTGCTTTTTGGAGCTTTAATCTCGCCCACCGATCCGATTGCCGTCATCAGTATTTTACAATCGGCGGGTGTTGACAAAAGTCTGGAGTTAAAAATAGAAGGAGAAAGTTTATTCAATGATGGTGTTGGTGTCGTTGTGTTTACCAGCATTCTGTTGTTTGCCGGTGCCGGTGAGGAATCGCATGAAGCCGGTGCGGCAACCGTTCTCCAATTGTTTGGAGAAGAGGCCATCGGCGGCCTTTTATTTGGGCTTGCACTGGGTTTTCTCGGAACCAAACTCCTAAGGTCGGTTCAAGACGATGGTAAGATTGCCGTCATGCTAACACTGGCCTTTGCCATGGGAGGCTATAGCCTGGCCTCCTTCATACACGTTTCAGGCCCGTTAGCGATGGTCGTCGCCGGCTTATACATTGGCAACAACATTGCTCTGCCGACTTTTTCAGAGAGCACGCGCAAATTCCTTTACGAAATCTGGGAAATGCTGGACGACGTACTGAATGCCTTACTATTTGTCATGATCGGCCTGATCCTGCACACCCTGGAATATGGTATGGGCTATATCCTCATGTCGGTTGCCGCTATATTCATTGTCCTGCTGGCGCGTTTTGTCTCGGTGGGACTCCCCTACTCCCTCTTGAAACATCAGGAAAGTCAACCCATGAAAACCATTCTGACCTTGACTTGGGGAGGATTACGGGGCGGTATTTCAGTGGCTTTGGCCTTGTCTTTAGCTCCCGAGTTATCACGTGAACTCATCATTTTTATGACCTATGCCGTCGTCCTGTTTTCGATCATTGTTCAGGGGTTGAGTTTAGGGCGTTTTGTACGAATGTTGAAGATAGATTGAAAGCGCTTGCCGGAACGCTAAGACCCATGTAATATCACACATACTCAGTTTTTCTTAGTCCGTCCTAATCGATCATTTTCCCCCCAACGCGGAGCAATTGTTTCTCCGGACCCAGGTTCCTTAAGGTCGATTTCTTCATATTTCCTCCAAGAAGTGGGGCGTTCAAAATCCAGTCCTGATTTCATCACCGCCGCCGCTGGATAGTTGGTCTTGACATCATCCCAGGTTGTTTGTTTCCAATATTGATCCTCCAGAACACGCATTGCTGTGCCTTGCATTTTACCCGATACGGCTTTGCCAATCAGAGGCCACCACAAACTTTCGGTTTCTCGGTCCCACATCACAAACCCATCCATGCCATCCCAAACTTCCGGGTCAAAATAAGTGTACCCACTTAATGCAAAAGTAAAATCGAGGCCGCCGATCGATCGGTCGTAAACGGCACCCAAATCAGCTAAAATGCAGTAAACAGCCATTACCGGCCGGCCATTTATTACATCATTCACCACTTCATGCCGAGTCAAGTCTTTCACAGAATACGCTCGGGTCTCTCCTTCCATATGCAACAGAATGAACCGATCCTCATGCTCAAAATGTACATCGGCTTCCGCGACCGAATAAAACTGTGGCTGCAACAGCGCCGGGAAACGCTCCCTTCCAATCCCATAATGAAACTGTTCATCCTTTAATAAGTAGCCGGTAATGTCAAAATGCCCTTCGTCTCCTTCCCCACCCCACAACATCTTCCTACCCTCTTTCTCGAAGAATTTTCCCCGCTCTATTGCCAGTGGTCGTTCCTTTTGTGGTGTCACTTGAGTCATTGCAAAGAGCGGTATAAAGATTAGCGTAGTGAGAAAAACGGACTTTAGTCTAAACATTGAGGTAGAGAATTTTATTTACTAAATTCAAAGTTAACATTCATTATTAAACTAAAGAGACGGGAACCAGACAGATGAAAAAGGAATACAACAAACTGACACCGGAGGAAGCCAGAGTCATCTTGCACAAGGGTACCGAGATGCCTTTCACTGGCGAATACAACAACCATAAAGCAAGCGGCACTTACATCTGCCGCCGATGCGAAGCACCACTGTATGAATCAAAAGATAAATTTGATTCCGGCTGCGGCTGGCCAAGTTTTGACGATGAAATACCGGGGGCAATTAGAAGAGAAACGGACGCAGATGGCCGTAGGACGGAGATCCTTTGCAATAATTGTGGAGGACATTTGGGACACGTATTTGTTGGAGAGCGCTTTACGGCGAAGAATACGCGCCATTGTGTCAATTCTATTTCTTTGAGGTTTGTGCCGAAGAGGTAAGAACAGTTCGAACGGTTTGAACTGTTCGAACTGTTTCGTTTTACGACGCCGCAGGAACCGGATCCCATTCATCCGACTTCTGCCAAGCGTGATACAACGCCGCCAGCACGTCTTCATGCTCCAAAACTGGGTAAGTTTTCAAAATATCTTCGATGGACATACCGTGGAGTAAAAATTCGAGGATTTGACTCACCGCAAAGTGCTTATTGCGGATCACCGGGCGTTTTGCGCCAACCATAAAATCGCGATCCTCACTAATTCTGGAGCGTAGGTCTTCTACGCTGAAAGAGATGTTATTTTTCATTTTAGTATCAGTTAAATATGCTTCAAAGGAACCGCCCAAAACTAATAAAAAGTTTCACAAATTCCAATAAAAAACAATAACTTTATTTGGGTATTTATTTCTTTATGCGTTCCCATTCTTTGATGGTAGCTTCTATTTCTGTTTGAAGGCTTTGGTATAGGCCATCTACTTCATTGGGACCAAGTTCCTGTACTTTAGCGGCGGTTTTGAGAGCGCCTTTGACGTCTCCGGTGACTGCCTGCAATCGGGCTTTGATCCAGTTGTTCCAGGAGTGGTCAAACAATTTTGTAGAGGCATTGATCCAATCCATGGCTCGTTTGGCATCGCCATCGGCTCCCAGCAAAAAATCGGCTCCAACCGCGTAGATCTGCCACCGCTCTTCTTCTTTAGCCTGATTGATTGCTTCTGTGATATTGGCTATGGCTTGTTGCATAACGTCTACTTGAAAACGGATGTACAATCGACGCTTCTCCCATGCAAAACGAATGTAACCGCTGTTCATGGTCGGCGCGACGATCTCATAGGTCAGGTGCTCTTCATTGGCTGTTTTGGTAGCTGCTTGCACCTCGATCCGCAAAACATCCTTACTTTCCTCGTATTGATAAGCTCCCCACTGATTGGCCACTTCGTTGAAAATGATGGTCCATTTCCCGTTTTCCTCCGGAATGAGGAAAAAACCGTAGCGGCCTCGCGGCAATATTTGCCCTTCAACATTGACATCGGTAGAAAACTCGATCACGGTAGCTTCGTTGGCACCGGCTCGCCAGACCTCTCCGTAAGGAACTAGGTTTCCCCAAATGGTACGACCTTTTACCTGTGGACTGGAATAATCGATCCGGATATCGGTCAGGCCAACCTTGAGGCCGACCATGGCCTTTGGACTTTTGCGCGGTAATTCGACCGTAGCTTGGGCGAACAATGAACCAGACAACAACAAACTTAACAGTAATAACAGCAGACGGGTGGTGACATTTATCATGGTAATGGCTTTATTTTTTTGTAATTTCCGTCGAAAATACAACACCATTTGCTCCCGGCAAAAATCGATACGATGAAAAATATCACGCTCCTAATTCTGCTCATTTTTCTCCTGTGCACCCCTGCTTACAACCAAGATGCTACTCCGTTCAGTGTCGAACAGATCTTGAGTGCACCATTCCCCACCAGCCTTACTGCAGCGCCTTCTGGTGACCGACTGGCCTGGGTATATAACAAGGAAGGGGTAAGAAATATCTGGGTGGCAGAAGGCCCGGAATTTCGCGGACAAGCCATTACAAAATACGAAATGGATGATGGGCAAGGCATTGGGAACCTAGTCTTCTCCCCCGACGGAAAACAACTGGTCTATGTCCGAGGTGGTGGCCCCAATCGCAGAGGAGAAATTCCCAATCCTACCAATCACCCGGACGCTGCCAAACGGGAAATATTCGTCACTTCTTTTGCCGGAAACGCACCGCAGTTGATCAGCGAAGGAAGCAGTCCATCTTTTTCTCCCGACGGGCAATGGTTGGTCTTCCTAAAAAAAGGTCAGGTTTGGATCGTCGAAAACAAAGAGGAAGCGGAGGCCAAACAGCTCTTTAAGATCCGTGGCAGTGCGGGCTCTTTGCGGTGGTCACCAGATTCCAAGAATCACAAGCTGGCTTTCACCAGCTCTCGCGGAGACCACAGTTTTGTAGGGATCTACGACTTCAATGAACACAAAATCCAATATCTGGCCCCCAGTGTGGATCGCGATAATAGTCCGGTATGGTCGCCCGACGGAAATCAACTGGCATTTCTTCGAATTCGCAATGAAAAACAGATCCTACCTTTTAGTGCCCGCCGCTCAGGACTGGGATGGTCCATTCACGTAGCCAATGTCGCAACGGGTGAAACACAGTTAATATGGCAATCTCCAGAGGGTTCAGGCAGCGTGTTCCGCAACATTTCCGCCGTCAATCAAATCTTCTGGATGGCCGACGATCACATCGTCTTTCCCTGGGAAGGCAATGGCTGGACTCAACTTTACCGGGTATCGAGCACCGGTGGTAAAGAAAAACGGATCACTTCCGGAAAATTTGAAGTCCAATACGTGTATATTGCTTCGAACCGTCAAACCCTTCTGTTCTCTTCCAATCAGGATGACATTAACCGCCAACACCTTTGGAGTTATCAAGCTGGTGCCGGCGATATTCAATCCATTACCAAAGGAAAGGGGGTTGAATGGGCGCCGGTAGCAACGGCCGGCAGTGGTCACATTGCGTGTCTCGCCTCCACGGGCACCTATCCCGCTTACGCTGCCAGGATCGACAAAGGTTCGCTCTTGGCACTGGCGCCGAAAGCACTTCCGGCCGATTACCCCCTCAAAGCGTTGGTCGAACCGGAAGCAGTTGTTTTCCCCGCTTCCGACGGGATGCAAATCCACGGTCAATTATTCAAGCCGCCCAATTTGAAGGAAGGAGAGAAAAGGCCTGCCGTACTTTTTTTTCACGGTGGGTCCCGGCGTCAAATGTTGATGGGCTTTCATCATCGTGGCTATTATCACAACGCGTATTCACTGCATCAATACATGGCAAACCAAGGCTATATTGTCTTATCGGTCAATTACCGAAGCGGCATCGGCTATGGAATGAAGTTTCGAGAAGCATTGAACTACGGTGCTCAGGGAGCCAGCGAATTCAACGACGTGTTGGGGGCAGGACTGTACATGCGCAATAGAGCGGACGTAGACCCCACCCGAATTGGACTTTGGGGCGGCTCTTACGGCGGGTTTTTAACCGCGATGGGTTTGGCGAAGGCTTCCGACCTTTTTGCAGCCGGCGTCGACATTCATGGAGTGCACGATTGGAATGTCGTGATCAAGAACTTTGTCCCCAATTACAATAGTGAAGCTCGACAAGAATTTGCCAAACTGGCCTACGATTCGTCCCCGATGGCTTACGTGAAAGACTGGAAATCTCCGGTATTATTGATCCACGGTGATGACGACCGGAACGTACCGTTCAGCGAATCAGTTGACCTGGCCGAATCACTGCGGCGACAAGGGGTTTACTTCGAGCAACTGATCTTTCCCGATGAAGTGCACGGATTTTTACTCCACGACAATTGGAAAAAAGCATTGGAAGCAACGGCCACTTTCCTCGACCGGAAGTTGAAGCCTTAACGCCGAAAATCAACCAATTCAGTGAGAAAGTCCTCCGTTTCCAGGCTATCGTAAAAGGATTTGATGTAAGCTAAGATATCCCGTTTGGCATATCCGTTGAGGTATTCGTAATCACTCACGAATTTGATTACTTCTCTCTCCTTATCACGAAATAATTGGATGATCTCCGATATTTCTTCGACCGACTTGGCTTTCCCCAAAAACTTGCGCTGGCGGCAAGTGGTCATCCCATAATCAACATTGGGAATGCAATAAGGCGCGTTGACCAAACCGGAAAAATCAAAATCGTAAGGAACAACAAATGTTTTACCGGTTTCGTCCGATTCGACCAATTTTACATTGCGGGCCATTGGAATGGAAAAATCCGTATTTCCGATCATAAATTGAAAAAGCGCATTCAACTGATAGCTTGACTTGACAAAAGCCGAATCAGGCATGCCAAAGCACTGATCACAGATGTCACCGTCTAATCTCTTGGCCAACTCCGCTTCGTCCTCGATCAGAACACCAACCCCCTTCACTTTTCGTTTGGAATTGATGTCGCGGTAAGTGACTTTGACCAGTTGCGTCCGGAAACTGTTATCGGTGAAGATTTGGTACAACTTATAGATGAGCAATTCTTTGTAGACATTTTCGGCACCACCTACATCCAAACAGTGTGTTACCAGCTTACATTCATTGTGTTTCTTATATCCCTTGGCCTTGAGATCATCCTTTTTAAATTTTAGTTTGATCGGCGGGAAATTGCACTTTCGGAGTCTAAACTTCCCGCGGGGTTTGAGCTCAGCGGCAAAGGTTTCCGTCTCTTTTTTAGTCCTGAAGTGCGTAACGGTAACATCCTGGTACTGATCTTTGAACTTATTCTGAAGCAAATGCTTAAGATCGAAAGCGAGCTCGATGGATTGAGGTTCTTCCGAATAAATCCGATCAAAGACCGACTGTTTCTTCACTTTTTTTTTCTCTTCTTCTTCTTGCGCCTGCAAGGCAAAACAAGAGAACAGGACCAGTACGAACAGGAAGGATCGATAGGAATTGGATGTAGAAAATTTCTTCATGACTTAGATTCAATGAAGAACTTATTTAAAGTTTCTCGTCTAAATAGCAAAATAGATCTCAATGGTTTTTCTAACGGGCACTGAGTTTTTCGCTTCGTAACAGACACTTCAGACAAGTTCAGTGATAACGTTTGGTGTCGAAAATACAATAAAAAATTTATTATTTGCTATTTCAATCCACCAATCATATCACCTGGTTTCACCCATTCATCAAATTGTCCTTCAGTTAACAAGCCCAACTCTACTGCGGCTTCTTTCAAGGTTTTATCTTCTTTATAAGCCTTCTTGGCGATGGCGGCAGCATTGTCATATCCGATCTTAGTATTCAATGCCGTCACCAGCATCAGGGAGTTATTAAGGTGCTCGGTAATCCGTTTCCGGTTGGGCGCTAGCCCCTTGATACAATTGTCGTTAAAGCTACGGCAGGCATCGCCGATGAGACGAGCAGAATTCAGAAAGTTGAAAATCATCATTGGCTTGAAGACATTCAGCTCAAAATGTCCGGTCATCCCGCCCACATTAATGGCCACATCGTTGCCAATTACCTGGGCCATTGCCATGGTGAGCGCTTCAGCTTGCGTAGGATTCACTTTCCCCGGCATAATGGATGATCCAGGCTCGTTAGCGGGAATGATCAATTCGCCAATTCCGGACCTCGGCCCGGAAGCCAACATCCGGATGTCATTGCCGATTTTCATCAACGAACAGGCTACGGTTTTTAAGGCACCATGAGCCTCGACAATGGCATCGTGGGCCGCCAGGGCTTCAAATTTGTTTTCTGCCGTCACAAAAGGCAAACCGGAAAATTCGGCGATCTTTGCCGCCACATTTTCAGCGTAGTCCTTTGGTGTATTTAATCCAGTGCCCACTGCGGTGCCGCCTAATGCCAATTCGCTTAGATGAGCAAGGCTATTCCGGATGGCGCGAATGCCATGGTCTAGTTGAGAAGCATAGCCCGACAATTCTTGACCAACCGTCAAGGGTGTGGCGTCCATAAAATGTGTCCGCCCAATTTTTACAACATCGGCAAAGGCTGCTGATTTTTCCTGTAGGGTGTTGTGCAATGCTTCGAGCCCCGGCAGTGTTGAGTCGACCAAAATCTTATAGGCCGAGATATGCATTGCGGTCGGAAAGGTGTCGTTGGAAGATTGAGACTTATTGACGTCGTCGTTCGGATGCAATACCTTCTCCTTGTCCAGTAGGCTACCACCTTGTAGTACGTGTCCGCGATTGGCTACTACCTCATTGACATTCATATTGGATTGCGTGCCGGAACCGGTTTGCCAAACCACCAATGGAAATTGATCGTCCAGTTTACCCGCCAGAATTTCGTCGCAGACCCGAGCAATCAACTCCGCTTTTTCCATGGGTAATACGCCTGCCTCCGCATTGGTAAAAGCAGCAGCTTTCTTCAAAATCGCAAAAGCTCTGATCACTTCAATGGGCATTTGATCATGACCAATCTTGAAGTTTTGAGAAGATCTTTGGGTTTGAGCCGCCCAATATTTTTGGGCCGGCACATCAACGTAACCGATGCTATCTTTTTCTTGCCTGAATGCCATTTGATTAAATTTTTGGTGGGCCAAAGTTAAAAAAAACATCGGTTTGAAAATGGTGAAAAACCTTGAATTTGCAGTCTACTGCGAACCTATTTACATCTCAACCGTTTTTTCTACGAGGTTACGTCGGTAACAATCACAGTTTATACGTAATCTTCTTATATTTGGCGTGTTTTTAACCTACTTAGCAAATCATTTGTTCAATCAATAAAAAAACCATTATGGCATTCCAACTACCAGATCTACCATACGGTTTCGATGCACTCGAACCCAACATCGATGCACGCACCATGGAAATTCACCATGGCAAACACCACGCCGGTTACACCAAAAAATTAAACGCGGCCATCGAAGGGACCGACCTTGAGGGGCAAAAAATAGAAGATATTCTGGCTAACGTTTCCAAACATTCTACCGGTGTTCGTAACAATGGCGGCGGATACTACAATCACTGTTTATTCTGGGAAGTAATGTCACCCAATGGCGGCGGCGAACCTTCGGAAAGAATGAATATCCACAAAGCCATCATGCGTGACTTTGGATCTTTCGACAACTTCAAAACAGAATTTTCTAAAGCTGCAGCTACCCGATTTGGATCAGGTTGGGCCTGGTTGTGTGTCGATGGAGACGATAAGCTTTTCATCACTTCCACTCCTAACCAAGACAATCCGCTGATGGATGTTGCCGATCAAAAAGGTACGCCAATCCTCGGACTGGATGTGTGGGAACACGCCTATTACCTCAACTATCAGAACAGAAGACCTGATTACGTATCAGCCTTCTTCAATGTCATCAATTGGGATGAAGTAACCAAGCGTTATAACGCTGCCAATGTTGGAGCTTCCAGCTTCTAATTGATATACATCCATTAATCTGTACAACAGCAAACCCCTTGGCGTCGTCGATGTCCAAGGGGTTTACTTATTTAATCAAATACAAACAAGGTTTTATAATTTTAAAAAAAACTTAATCTGTAACATACTTATTACGAAGCATACTAGCTATATGACAATTAATTATTTGTTAAAAACATTGCCTCGACACAAATTAGAGGCTATCTTTAATGAAATATGAACATGGTCACCTATGTGATTTTCAAAAATTCGCCCCATTTTCTAATTTAAAGTGTTGTCCCATGATTATCCTAGGAATTCTATTGGTAATTCTCCTCATCTTCAATATGGAAATTTTACGAGAGACCAGCTAAAAAGAAATATTTGGAGACGCAATAAAGGCTTTCACATTCAGTTGTGAAAGCCTTTTTGCTGTGGCTTCTTTGGCTACTTTGGCTTCTGTGGTTGCTATGGCTGCTATGGTTACTGTGGTTGCTTTGGCTTCTGTGGCTTCTGTGGCTTCTGTGGTTACTGTAGTTGCTATGGCTGCTATGGCCTCTATGGTTGCTGTGGCTTCTTTGGCTACTATGGCTTCTTTGGCTACTATGGCTACTTTGGCTTCTGTGGTTGCTATGGCTTCTGTGGTTGCTATGGCTGCTATGGTGGGTCCGACTACCAGAAAAGAATAGAGTCAATAGAAACAACAGCAACAATAGTAGCAATAGTAACAATAGTAGCAATAGTAACAACAGTAGCCACAGTAACAACAGTACATCCCCCTATTTCTCTGTGGGTTTAACCGCCTTATACATGCGCTCAATTTCGGGCAATGTAAACAACCGGGATAAGTGATTGCGGACCACAATTTCCTGATCACCCTTCACTAAGATATAACGGAATCCATAACTACTGGTGGAATCAATCTGGTTCTCAAAGATGAATCCGGCCTCTTCTTCCTCGACGATCCGCGAAAAGTAAGGTTGATCCTTGGCCATGGTCAGTTGATTCGCTTTTAATCGCGCTACATCAGTGGTCTCTGCCGTCGAAGCATAAATTTGCAGATAATAGCCTTCTCCACCATCTACCGTGATGTCTAGAAAAGGCCCTAAATCGTCTTTATTGATGATGACACTATCGGGGTCGGGCACATTGACGGAGATTGGAATGCCGTACTCCAACAGGTTTTTTGGTTTCCAGGATTCTTGTGGATCTGAGGAGCAAGCCCCCAATACACCGACGAGCAGAAAACATAGTATTGTTCTAAAAAGCATATTTGATGATTTAATTTTTCAACCATAAAGACGAACGCAAGTAACCGAGAGTTGGGATAAGATCACTCGAACACGATTTCGTTTTCCGCATTTTCTACTTTTACATCTCCGATCCGAACGACACGCCCTTTGAGTCGCCCTAGCTCCTGGATTTCAATTCCTTGCCAAAAATGCGCACAAGCGTTGTGCAACCGGGCATTGTCCAGGATCAGCTCGCCTCCGGGCTCTACCGTGATCTTCCCTCCTTCGGGGATGGACAATCGACAAGTCACCTTTAGTCTCCCCCCCGCACGGATGGTCAGGTGCCCTTCGAGATCTTTTGCTCCGGCCCATTCGACAGAATCGGTAATGAAGATATCCTGTCCTTTCTGCAAGCTACACCAATTTGGAATTAAAAATTGACGAACTTTAGATTTTTCATCGGCCATCTTCATATGGACCCTACCAATCTGACACGGCGTCCAGGCATTTTGCAAGGCGTTGTAGTCCATAACATTGTTTGAAGCGGCCGTATCGCAGGGCGAATGCTTCGTCCTGCTCCAACAGTTTTGTCGATGACGTGGCGTATCATCGCACCCATCGTTAAACGCCCAGGTGTGGGCCAGGCCAAATACATGTCCCACTTCGTGATTAAGTATCCCCCGGTATTGCCAAGGTGGCCCCTTGTCTTCAAACGGACCACTCATTTTAATAACGGAACCGAGAGAAACCCCCACTCCATATGCATTGTAAGTCTTAGATCGGATGCTATCGGGGTGATGGGGCATAATAAAAATATTCAAGACCGAATCGGTTTGAATGCCGTATCGCTTGATGACTTCGCGGTCCATGAGATTTCGATTTCTGCCTTTGTGCACATAGTAACAAACGTCGTCGTCAAAATGCCAATAGATCCCCCGATCACCTTCCACGCCCGGCCGAGGGGCAAGGCGATACTGATAACGGGTCGACAACACCGGTGTCTCATTGCGGTACGGTAACCACATTTTATTGTTTTCTCTCAAATCCTTATTCGCCGAAGCCAGGAGACCTTCGACAAAGCGAATCGCTTCTTCACCATAGAAATTGGCAGAGCTGTCCCGGGAATTTACCCAATGAAAATTGACTCGAATGTATTTCCAGGGGGTATGCTCCATATGATCCGCATCCGGGACATAATCCAACGGATCGCGACCAGGGCCAATTCGCGAAAATCGAATGACGGGCTTACTTCGAGTCGTCGCCGCCTCTTCCGATACTTGCTCGGCAACCGCTACCACATCATTTTCCGACGCAAAGTACTGCTGAAGCTTCGGTGTGCAAGCCAAGCAAAACAGCAATGTAATTACACTCAGAACCATTCCGGCATTAACCTTCATCTTTTACTACCATTTTTATTCCTTCTCTCCTCGACACGCTCTTTCTCTCAAAACTTCTTTCTTCCGCTAAGCTAAGAAACTTCCCTCAGAGCACCTTTAGAAGCAGTTTGAATTTCCTCTTCTTTCCAACCTATCCCAAAAAGTGTGCCCGAACCAAACCTACGCGTGCAAACCCTGTTAAGCGACACAACAAGACTTCCTTCCCCTTTTTCTCAACAAGTATCAGGACTACCTGTTAGCTCATCATTGTCAAACTAAAACAATTGCAATATGGGTGTAAAAGCTTACCTGACAGCACATTGGAATAGCCTTCTGAGGCTATCTGGGCTGTGCATTTTATTTATGGGACTATCGTTGTCCTTTGCCACTGCGCAAACGAACGAAGATTGTCCGGCAGCGGCAGGAACATTCGCTTCCTCCCAAATCTGCATGGACGGTGCCGATGCTACCATTTCCGCCACCCCCAAAGGAGATGCTGTAGTGCCAGATGGTTTCGAAACCATCTTCGTGCTCACAACCACCGAAGAATTAGTTATAGAAAATGTTTCCGATGCACCTTCTTTTGACGTAGCTGCCTCCGGAGATTATACCATTCATACCTTAGTTTATGACCCCAACACCTTAGATCTGGGTATTGTCGAAGTCGGTGTAACGACCGGCGGAGACGTCAACGGACTATTGATACAAGGAGGGGGTTCAATTTGCGCTTCCTTGGATGTTGCCGGTTCAAAATTCAATTTTGGCAGCTGTGATCCCGCATGCGAAGCAACTGCCGGTACACTAGCGGCAGTCGATGGCGCTTGTCTGGAAAATGGTACCGCCACCATTGAGGCGACCATCAACGAAGAGCCCAATATCCCCGAAGGCTTTGAGCGAATTTATGTACTCACTCAGGGCGCCGAATTAGTTATTCAGAATGTGAGTGATATGCCATCTTTCGAAGTAACAGAGGGAGGTGTCTTCACTATTCATACACTGATTTATGATCCGAATACCCTGGACCTGGGTATTGTCGAATTAGGCGTTACAACTGGTGTTGATGTAAATGGATTACTCGAACAAGGTGGCGGCGATATTTGTGCCGCACTGGACGTGCCAGGCGCTGCTTTCGACCTGACCGAATGCGTTTGTGAAGCAACGGCCGGT
>JANQRV010000640.1 GCA_028284395.1 Saprospiraceae bacterium | reverse complement strand
CTCCACCACTACTTCCTCCCGCGGTTTTGCGGAGATCATAAGGATTGCGAGTGGGACCGAACAGACGATTGGTCGTATGTGAACCCAACCCGAATTCCGGAACATTGGTCTTGCCGATAAATAATGAACCGGCCGCTCGCATCCTTTGGACAAACAAGTCGTCTGTTTTTGCCGGCAGAGCAAACCCCAGTTTGGCTAAGGAAGGCTCCTGAATACCAGCCGCCCATCCGGCACTGGTTCGAAAACCTTGAACATGAGCGAGGTCTTTAACGGCGTGGGGCAGGCCGTGCAAGACTCCCCGCAGATTGCCTTCCTGGATGTCTTGATCGGCTTGCCGTGCCAATCGCAGCGCTTCATCGGTATCTATTAGTTGCACGATGGCGTTGATATGAGGGTTAATTTTAGAGACCCTAGACAGACAGAAGGTCATTAACTCTACGCAAGAGATCTCTTTCTTGTGGAGCATGTTAGTCAAATCCACAGCATCAGCATACGCTAATTCTTCCTCGATTAACTTCATGTTTCAGACTGCTTTTTGCACATCTCCCAATGCTCGATCCAGTTTTTGGAGGGCCTCTTCAATGTGTTCTTCATTGGTGATCAAGGGAGGTGCAATCCGCATAACATTGCCGTACAACCCTCCTTTACCAATCAACAGTCCTTGTTCTTGGGTGGATTGTAGAAGATGGTTTGCTGCATCCGGGGCGGGTTCTTTTGAAACCGGATCCTTGACCAATTCGAGGCCTTGCATGAGGCTCATGCCTCGTACATCTCCAATGACAGGATACTTCTCCTGAAGATTCAGTAATCCATCCCGCAACAGTTGCCCCATCTTGGCGGAGTTTTCGGGGGTAGCCTCTTCTTCCAGGATATCCATGACCGCCAAGGAAGCGGCACAAGCAACCGGATTGCCACCAAAAGTACTGATGGTCAGACCTGCATTCCTGGTGCTTTCCGCAATTTCCGGTGTGGTCATGACATTGGCAAGAGGGAAACCATTGGCGATTCCCTTGGCCATGGTCATGATATCGGGTTGGACATCCGATTGTTCAATCCCCCACCATTTATTACCGGTTCTTCCAAAACCAGTCTGAACTTCATCGCTGATGAATAAACCTCCATACTGACGAACGATGTCTTGTACTATTTTAAAGTACTCCGGAGGAGCGGTAATAAACCCTCCCACTCCCTGTATGGGCTCTGCGAGGAATGCAGCTACTCGACCTGAGGTCGTCGTACGGATGGTATCTTCAACATCCTGGGCACAGGCAACGCCGCAAGATGGGTATGTCATCTTCAGCGGACAACGGTAACAATATGGATTGAGGGCATGCTTAATGCCCGATATCCGAGTACCTCCGATTCGCCAAGATGCCTGACCCGTTAAGGTCATGCCCATTGAAGACCGACCGCTATAACCATGACGCAGGGCAATGATCTCCTGATATCCCGTATGCAGTTGTGCTAAAAAAACAGCCGTTTCATTTGCCGCCGAACCAGATGGTAGGAAATAGGAAACGGAGATGTCGCCCGGGGCAATTTGTGCCAGCTTTTCAGCCAGATTGACGTACTGTTCGTGCGGATACAACGTCGAAGTATGAATGAGTTTCTCCGTTTGTTCCCGCACCGCTTCATTTACTTCCGGCCGGCTATGCCCAACACTGGTCGTCAGAATCCCGGCAAAGAAATCCAGATATTGGCGACCGTCGACATCCCAGACGTACATGCCTTCTCCTCGTTCGAGCGGCAATGGAGTCGTATAGTATAATAGATGATTGGGAAACAAGTACTTTTGCTGTTTCCCGAGAATTTCTTGCTTTTTGTTGTTATTCATCATGTTATTATAGTCTATTGGCCAATTCGGTTATATTTCTTTAATAGCTCGATTAGCCGGTCGTGTGGCAACTCGTAGATGGTGTTCCCATTTTGACCTTCCATGGTTTCGGCAGCGATCAAAGCATTGATAATGGCTTCTTCGGTAGCCCCGGCGGTTGCTCTGAAGAAAGGCGAGATCCCGTCATTTGGCAGCATCTGCAGTTCTTTTAATCCGGTGCGAACCGATGCACCTTGATTGGCGGTGGAAAAAGCTATGAAGATATCGCCGGAAGTATTGGCACCGTGACCTCCGACCCGGCTAATGCCAATGGGAACTCTCTGAGCCAAGCGCTTCAATTGGTGGGGAAGGAGTGGTGCATCGGTGGCAACCACCACAATAATGGAACCACCTCCATCATTGCCGCCATTTTGATTGATGATGGGAAGCAGATCAGTGATCTCCTGGCCGATGGGTACTCCCCGAACGGTCAACTGGCTCCGGCTTCCATAGTTGGCCTGTACCAATACTCCTACCGTATAGGTTTGGCCTTCATAGCTAACCAGCCGCGAAGAAGTACCAATCCCGCCTTTGAAACCGTGGCAGATCATGCCGGTCCCCCCTCCTACATTGCCTTCGGTTACCGGACCGCTTTTGGCTTTGTTCAACGCTTCAAAAACATGTGCTTTTTTTACATGAAAACCGTTGATGTCATTGAGCACACCATCGTAGGTTTCACCAACTACCGGCAATGCCCAATAGACGTCAGGAGCATTGGGCAGCGGATCGAAAAATTTATTATTGTATCCCCACTCGATTACCGCGTCCCGAACGACCCCTACACTATGTGTGTTCGTGATCATGACCGGGCCTTCCAGAAATCCGGATTCTTCGATCCAAGTAGTGCCGGTCATTTCCCCATTGCCATTCAAAGCATACCAACCGGCAAAAACCGGATCATAATGCTTCCCCCGGGGTAGGATGGCGGTGACACCGGTTCGTACCGGTCCTTTTCCAACTTGTAATTTACCATTGCCTTCTACCAAAGTAACTTGCCCTACTTCGATGCCGGAAACATCGGTAATGGCATTCAATTGGCCCGTTTTGCCTTCGAAAGGAACACCCAGATCACGGGCTCTCAAAACGTTTTGGGAGTAGGTCATATCGGCGAGGATTAGAAAAGGAATGATGAAACAAAAAAAGCGATGCATGATTTAGTTTACTGCAATTTACAAATTCAGTAGATATTCGGGAGGAATCACCGTTACACCAACCAAACCTTTTGACCGGTCATGGGTGTTTATTATATATTGACCAAATTGGAACTATAGTAACCATAACAACCATAGCAACAACAGAATCAAAAAAATCACTATGAAGGCGAAAAAGTTTGTTTTTATTCCCCTATTCCTCCTACTTATGTGTGGGTGCGATAAGGATGAATCAACCACTTCACAGAACTGTACCATTGATTTTGGGAAATCCAGTGACTGCTCTTTTGACGACCTTGATATTTTTTTTCAGAATGTTCAGGAATCCCGCTGCCCAACCGGCGCCACTTGTGTCTGGGAAGGCGAAGTGATCGTAGATATGCAGGTCAATGGATTAAGAGCGACAATGGCTTTGACTCCCGGCGAACCACTCATGGCCTTTGATACCGTTGGAGGCTACATACTGGAATTGAGGTCGGTAATACCCTTTCCAGAGCTGGATGTTGTCGTAAATGAGGACGACATCAAAGCAGAGATCGTCGTTACTAAGGAATAACCCAAAGAATTTCTATTTTTATGGTAGCTGCTTTGCCGGAGGAGGTAAGGTGGCTATCAATAAAAGTACAATCGATGAAACTACCAACTTTTCCAAGACAGGACCTTGTACTCCTCTTCTGTTTTTTCTTTCTTTTTACGTTCATTGATGCTCAGACTTACGATATTGTTTTCGAAGGTGGGCGGGTAATGGATCCTGAAACCGGCCTGGATGCAATCCGCAATGTCGGAATCATTGGAGATCGCGTAGCGGAGATCTCTTCGGAGACATTGAACGGTAAACAAGTGGTTAACGTTGCCGGACTGGTAGTGGCTCCTGGTTTCATCGACCCGCATGTACATGGACAAACCAACGAAGCACACCGATATCAAGCGCGGGATGGTGTCACTACAGCTCTGGAGTTGGAAGGTGGCATACCTTATTTAAGGCAATGGCTAGCCTCGAAAGAAGGCAATACCATCGTGAATTACGGGGCCACCATTCCCCACGGCCTGCTCCGGGCCTTGGCCATGGAAGGATACCAACATTACATTGATGAGGCCCAGAAAATAGTGAAGTCCGAAGGACTGGAAAGCCCCAGGTTAGCAAAGATCCGCATCAACCTCGGTAAATCTTCTTACCAAGCACTGGCCGAAAACGACATTGAGAAAATGAGGGAGCTACTCGACCAGGAATTGGCGGCAGGTGCCCTCGGTATTGGTGTTCCCGTAGGATATTATCCGGGGGCATCCCATGGAGAGATATATAGGGTCTATGAATTTGCTGCTGAAAAGGATGTGATCATCTTTTCTCATACGCGCGGATTCGGTATGCCGGGGATCCAAGAGGCGATTGCAAATGCCACTGCGAGCGGTGCTTCTCTTCACATTGTACACGCCAATAGTCTATCCCTGGGAGAGATCCAGGTAACCTTGGATATGGTCGCTTCGGCACAGCGTCAGGGATTGGACGTTACCACCGAAGTTTATCCCTATACGGCAGCATCTACCTCGCTGGAATCGGCCATCTTTGATGAAGGTTGGCAAGAAAAACTGGGCATATCCTACGGTGATATTCAATGGGAGGCAACGGGAGAACGACTCACTAAAGAAACTTTTGAATCTTACCGAAAGGAAGGCGGAGTTGTAATTATTCACATGATGAAACCCGAGTGGATCCAAAAGGGAATTGCACACCCGGTCACCATGATTGGTTCCGACGGCATGCCCTATGCTCCCGGTGCCCATCCTCGTACTGCCGGTACTTATTCCCGACTTTTGGGCCGCTACGTGCGCGAACAGGGGGTTATTTCTCTGATGGAGGCTCTCCGGAAAATTACCCTCATGCCCGCTCAACGTCTGCAGGGCATCTGTCCCGGAATGTTGCGCAAAGGGCGGGTCCAGGTGGGAAGCGATGCTGATATTACCGTATTTGATCCCGAAACGATCATTGATCGGGCCGACTTCAAAGAGTTGAGATTTTCAGAAGGAGTTCGTTACGTTCTCGTCAATGGTACTTTTGTGGTGAGTGAAGGTGAGTTGGTGGAAGGCGCAATGCCGGGAAGAGCAGTTATTGGTAAATACAGAAAATAGGGATGATGAAGCGCCTAATTTTATATGGTTTTGCGGCAACACTTTGCCTTTGGAGCTGCAACCGAAATATGGATTTAACGGAACAGAACATGTCATTAGGACCGATTAAATATCTAGCTTTAGGTGATTCTTACACGATCGGAGAACAAGTCAATCCCGCGGACCGGTTTCCGGAACAATTGCTTCGGGAGTTAGGTAAAGATGAAATAACTGCCAAAGAAGTTACGATTATTGCCAGAACTGGCTGGACCACCGATGAATTGCAAGAGGCGATTGATCAGGAGGATCCGGCAAGAGATGGTCCTTACGATCTAGTAACTTTACTCATTGGTGTCAACAATCAGTTTAGGGGCTATCCGATTGAACAGTACCAAACGGAATTGAAGGCACTGATGGAGCAGGCCATATCCTTTGCCGGTGGCAAAAAGGAACGTGTTTTTATTCTTTCGATTCCGGATTACGGAGTGACGCCATTTGCTCAGAATAGGAATCCGGAGAAAATAGCTCGTGAAATTGATGCTTACAATTTGATAAAGAATAACTTTGCGGATGAATTGGGACTGACCTATACGGACATTACTCCGATTTCACGCCGGGCCGCTGAAGAACCCCTCCTCATCGCCGGAGACCGATTGCATCCCTCCGGAGAGATGTATGCTTTGTGGGTCGAAAAATTGCTGCCTGAAGTACTCAAAGTCCTGCCCAGTCCGTAGGATATAATTGCCGCCCATCATTTAAAAATACTACTTTTACAAATCACTTTCGAAAGTCTTCTGCCACATGGGAAAGAGAGTCAGTATTAAGGACATTGCCGAAAGAGCCGGCGTTTCGATCGGAACGGTCGATCGGGTTTTACACGAAAGAGGCAATGTTTCTCCTAAGGCGAAAAAACTGGTTCTCAGCGCGATGGAAGATCTCAATTATCAACGAAACCGAATTGCCAGTGCTTTGGCCTACAATGGTTCTTGGAAGATCGCTGTGCTCATTCCGGAGTCTAATTCCAATACCGACGAATTTTGGACACAGCCCCAAAAGGGCGTGCAATGGGCCCGCCAGGTGGTTCGGGATTATGGCTTTGAAGTAGATGTTTACTATTTTAAGGAGACCAGTACCGACCACTTCAATCAACTTACCCGGGAGATTCTCGACAAGGACTACGATGCAGCATTGGTCGCTTCGATCTTTTACGAAGAAGCCAATCTTTTTTTCGATCGGTGTTGTGAGCGAAAGTTGAAGTATGGACAGATCAACACCTTTATTGAAAGAACCGACAATGAATTTCTCTTCTACGTCGGTCAAGACTCCTATCACAGTGGGTTCTTAGCCGCCAAATTGCTGGACTTTGGATTGGAACGTCGCGCTACTGCCATGATCTTGCATTTGGAAAAGACCGTCTTTAATTCTGCCCACCTGATTGAGAAAGAAAAGGGGTTTGAAGATTACTTTAAAGCACAAAAAGAGAACGCCATCAAACCGATAAGGGCGGTATTCGACCAGAGCGGACACCTGGAAGAATTTTGCACCTTCATCAAACGTCAGATGGAATACCACCCGGATTTGAAAGGCATTTTTGTTACAACAGCCCGCATTCACCAACTGGTTCCCGTGCTGGAAAGCCTAAACCGGGAAGATATTAAATTGGTTGGCTTTGATTTAACGGTAAAAAATCTCCATTATCTAAAGGCGGACAAAGTCGACTTTCTGATCAATCAGAATCCCTTCAAGCAAGGATATCTCGGTGTCTTAAACTTCATGGATCATTTTCTTTTTGAAAAGAAAGTGCCCCGAACGCAGTATTTGCCATTGGATATCGTAGTGAAAGAAAATATGCAATACTACCAGGTGCAAAAGGAAAAATTGCATCTCTTAGTTTGATTGTCAGAGGCATAATTGCTTAAAAAAATGACTGTGTACGTACACAAACTCATAAATTATTTCTACATTTGAAGTTCGGGTATTCAAACAAATCCAACTAAGCATCATTGGCACCAGTTCAATAAGTGGTATTTTATTATACTGATTCTTCCCATGATTCCATATATGACAAGCTGTGTAATTAAGTTGAACTAATTAGTTCCAATGCAAGGAGACATTACAAATATCACATTTTACTTTACAGATTTATTGATTGAAAATTTGGGTAAGTCGGAACTTTCCTAAATCAAAAACACAGTTCTATGAAACAAAAGATTCTGTTTACATTTTTCTTATGCCTACTAGGAGGCGCTGTTGCCTTTGCGCAGACCACGGTAAGTGGTAGCGTTAAAGATGCAAGCGGCGATCCTCTGATCGGGGTAAACATTTTGGAACAGGGGACGGCAAATGGTACCGTTACCGATTTGGACGGGAATTTTTCCCTACAAGTAGCTTCCGGAGATGCGACCCTCGAATTTTCCTACACCGGTTTTAGCACTCAGTCCGTGGCTGTCGCCAATCGCTCTACAATTGAGGTGGTTTTGCAGGCTGGTGTTGAACTGGGC
Organism: Saprospiraceae bacterium; assembly: GCA_028284395.1. Lineage (GTDB taxonomy): Bacteria > Bacteroidota > Bacteroidia > Chitinophagales > Saprospiraceae > JANQRV01. The sequence goes on along the minus strand of JANQRV010000640.1, from coordinate 80 downwards.
GAGGTAATTGTAACTTCTCTCGGTATATCCCGGGAGAAAAAATCCTTGACCTATGCGGCCCAGAATGTCAGTACGGAGGA
>JANQRV010000635.1 GCA_028284395.1 Saprospiraceae bacterium | reverse complement strand
TTACGGGAGGTTGTCCCGACTACCGTGTTTTGAAGGAGGTGTTAAAAGATGGAGAGGTGTTGCGAAGTTCGGAAGAAGAATTGGGTTTTGTAGAAATACTGCCGGGCAGTTACCTTTTGCGTTATACGGTAACGGATCAATGCGATGAGACGGTAACGATTACCTGCAATTTGCGATTGGTAGACGATACGCCTCCCACTGCGGTATGTGGTTTTGAAGTTAGTGTTGTGATCGATGAAACGGGAGTAGGTTCATTGGCCGGTTTTGAATTGGACGACGGCAGTTTTGATAATTGTGGTATTGACTCGATTCTGATTCGTCGCCCCGGAGAAGACTGGAGTGAAGCCATTTTCTTTGATTGTAGCGAAGCGGGTCAATTGGTGGAAGTAGAACTACGGGTGGTAGACATCAAAGGCAATGAAGACGTATGTGTAGCGAGTGTGTCTGTAGATGGAGCTGCGTGTATGGAAGCCCTGATGGTTATATGTCCTGATGTAGCGGATGGGGATGGGGACCCTGATCTCTTGACAATATTTGCGGATGGGGATGACTGCTTTTCGACGGCGATTGCACCGGACCCGGTCATTACGGGAGGTTGTCCCGACTACCGTGTTTTGAAGGAGGTGTTAAAAGATGGAGAGGTGTTGCGAAGTTCGGAAGAAGAATTGGGTTTTGTAGAAATATTGCCGGGCAGTTACCTTTTGCGCTATACGGTAACGGATCAGTGCGATGAAATCGTAACAATAGCGTGCTCATTACGGATTGTCGATGCAACAATACCAACTGTGAATTGTCGTGAAGGCCTGGGTAAAGTCCTGGATACTAATGGAATTGCTATACTGAGTGCTTTGGAGGTCGATGCTGGCAGTTTCGACAATTGTGATATAGACTCCATCTTAATCAGACGCGGTCAGACCGAATGGGGGGAAAACATTGAATTTTCTTGTGCGGATGCTGGCCGTAGTGTTACGGTACAGCTGAGAGTGGTGGATATTCATGGAAACGAAGATGTTTGTTTTACGCAAGTGACGGTAGAAGGTGAACCCTGTGATGGATTTAGTTGTGAAACCCGTGACCTATTAGCTCTGACAGCACTTTTTGAGGCAACAGATGGCGCTAATTGGGAACTGCTGCCAGGACTCAACTACGATGATCTTGAAGCAGGGCCACAGCCGGTACCCAATTCCGGGAACCCATGGTTGTCCGGGCCTGTTGCGTCATGGCATGGCGTTTCGACCAATGAAGAAGGTTGTGTAGAGGAGCTCATTCTTTGGTCGGGAACTTACAATGATGGTATGGGAGTGGGCATTTCTGGGGCCCTCCCGGATCAGTTGGCTAAATTGACCGATTTGAAAAAGTTGGAAATGCCACACAATAAAATAACGGGCGAAGTTCCAAGTAGTCTGGGAGAATTAAGTGCTCTGGAACGTCTGTTACTTCATTCAAACGAATTAGAGGGAGAATTACCCGCTGGTTTAGGAGGGCTTTCGCAGTTGCGGCATCTGGCTTTTCACGATAACCGGTTGATTGGGCAGATCCCCGAATCGCTTGGATTTTTGCCGGTGCTGGAGATTCTTCATTTGAAAAATAATCTTTTGTCAGGTTCCATTCCTGAAGGGATTTGCAATCTCAGTACTATTGTGAATTTCGATGTATCCGAAAATGCTTTGACGGGAACAGTTCCCGCTTGTTTAATTGATTTGGGGAGTCAGTCCACATTGGGAGGTGTTCAGGCCATCTGGCTGCAGGACAATCGACTGGATAGTTTGCCCGATCTAAGTGGACTGATCTTTGTCGAACCCGGTATTTTTGAGGTAGATGGGAATCGATTTACCTTTGACGATATACTGCCATCACTGGAACTATTTTCCGTTTATGCACCACAGGATTCAGTATACGCCGACACGATTTTTAATTTGAATGTTGGTGATGATCTGCTTGTAGATCTCGGTTTGGATGAAAATATGGTAGGGAATGTTTATCAATGGTTCAAAGATGGAGAGTTGGAAGGAGATGCTTTAATTGGAAATAATGATTTGGTAATTGAGAATGCTCAGATCGAAGACAGTGGTGAATATACAGTAGTCATCACCAATGACGAGGCACCGGATTTGAACCTCCTGAGCCGAAGGATCATTATACTGGTTAATGAAGAAAGCGGCGAAACAAATTGCGGCACTATTTCAGTACCACAGGAACTTTATGAGATATGCACCGGAGATGAATTTCCTACAATATCCGTTGAATCAGATGGAATAGTTAGTATTGATTGGTATGATTCGGCCATAGAGGGTGCGTTGTTGGCTTCTAATACCGGTCAATTTACACCTACTGAATTCGGGATTTATTATGCCGAAGTAAATTCCGGTGGTCAATCATGTCAAGAAGCAAGGATTCCGATTGAGGTGAAGGTAGATTTTGTTAGCTCGCCCTTACCGTTGCAAAGTTATCGGATTTGCGATGCTCAGGACCTTCCTTTACTGCAAGCCTTAGCTTTTGATAATGAGACTATAGACTGGTATGATCGACCGTTTGGAGGTCAGCCATTATTATCAGATAGTCCTGATTTTCAACCGCAGACGATTGATACCTTTTACATTGAGGCTCGAAACCCAGAATCCGGGTGCGTCAGTGAGGAGCGAGAACCAGTGCCGATTATTCTGATCGAAGCTTTCGAGTTGATTGCGCAAGACGATGAAATTCTGATCGAAGAAAGCAGTGATGTTACCCTCTTGGATATCTTGAGCAACGATGACTTACCTACTTTTCCACAAGTGGAAGTTACCATCCTGGAAGAACCGTTGAATGGGGAAATCATGCAGAGAGGCTTGGAAGTTTCCTATTTGGCGAATCAACCGCTGAGAGAGTTGCAGGACCAATTAGTCTACGAAGTTTGTGACCTAAAGTGCATTGATAAATGTGCCATTGCTGTTGTGAACCTATCTTTTTTAGAGGATTGTACTTCAATTTCGCAAGAACGGATTCCAAATAGCTTTACGCCGAATGATGATGGTCGAAACGATCTCTTTGATCCACTGGCTGAATTTGAAGAAGCAGGTTGTCCGATTAGCCCTGAGCAAGCTAAGTTAACTATTGTAAATCGCTGGGGCGAAGTAGTATTTAAGAGAGAGGTCTATGAACCTTGGGATGGAGGTTCTTCCTTAGAGGGAGGGAGCCGATCGCCGCAAGGAGCCTACTATTATTTGCTAGAATTAGACCTGCAAGAGAAGGAGATCATTAAAGGGCCAATTACGATTCTAAGGAGATAGATTTCAAACATTTTAGCTATCTTCAGCCTAAGATCATCATTTCCGACTTATGATTGAAGAGCAATTAAAAAAACTCGAGAATTGGTTTGCCGGTCGTCAGGGAACAATAACCGCTTTTTCGGGGGGAGTCGACTCCACTTTAGTCCTTTATCTCTCCAAATTATTTCTGGATGATCGAGGTATTGGCTGTATGTCAATCTCCCCCAGTCTGAAGCGGAAAGACTATGCTTTCGGGATCGAATTTTGCCGACAAAACGATATTCACTTGGAGATTATTGAGACCCGGGAAGTAGAGGATGAAAATTACTTTTCCAATCCAGCTAACCGTTGTTTTTTCTGCAAAAGTTATCTCTATTTTGATTTACAAAAAATAAAGAGAAAGTACCCGGACTACGAAGTTTTGAATGGAACTAATACCGATGATTTTCAAGACTATCGTCCGGGGTTAGAGGCTGCACAGAATTTTAAGATTCTGTCTCCATTGGTCGATTGTGGCTTGGATAAAGAAGCAGTCAGGATTATGGCCAATCACTTTAAACTGCCTAATTGGGACAAACCAGCGAGCCCATGCCTGAGTTCTCGAATTCCGTATGGAAATATCATTACAGTTGAAAAATTGAAACAAGTGGAAGCGGCAGAGGAAATCCTGAATCAGCATGGTTTCGATGATGTTCGAGTTCGACACTATGGAGAGGAAGCACGGATCGAAGTACCCGCCCATCTCTTGGATAAACTTCGACAAAGATTTCCATCGATCGAAGCCTCAATTCGCTCATTAGGTTTCACGCACTGCGTGGTTGATGGGGAAGGGTTGGTTTCTGGTAAATTGAATCGAGTTTTGGGTAAAAACTAGTGGAGAATTATGGATTCCTTTCAAATAGACCACAAGAGAATTGATCGCGTCGGCTTTCCGGAAATCATTTACGGAGCTTCGAAAACGAGTGAGGTGATTGTTGAAATCCTGCAGGATTACATTAGGAAGGGCGATAATGCTTTGGTAACCAAGGTGCAAGAGGAAAAAGGAGCGTATTTAATGAGCCATTTTCCAAAAGCTCATTTTGATGCTTTGTCTTCCATGTTCTTGTTGGAGTACGAGGAGGCAAAACTTCAAGATTGTGGTATCGGGATTATTGCTGCAGGTACTTCTGATCTATTCATTGTCAATGAAGTTTATTATACCTTGGCATATTTGGGGCTCAAAGCCGATCGAATTGTTGATATTGGTGTGGCAGGACTTTATCGATTGTTGGAGAAACTGGATTTATTGAAACAATATAAAGTCTTGGTTGTCATTGCCGGGTTCGAAGGAGCTTTGCCCACGGTTATTGGCGGTTTGCTGCCGCAGCCCATTATTGCTGTTCCGGCAAGTGTCGGATATGGAGTTGCTGCCGGAGGGAAGGCAGCCCTGGATTCTATGTTGGCAAGTTGTGCTAATGGCATCACTGTTGTCAATATCGATAACGGCTGTGGAGCGGCGTTAGCGGCCTATCGAATATACAGCCAATTGCAACGGTAAGATAGACATCGACGCATCAAAAAATAAAACATGACTGACTTATACATAGAACCATTTTCCGGCCTTTCCGGTGATATGTTCTTGAGCGCATTGTGTGCGCTTACCGATGGTTATCAAATCATTGAAAATCTACCGAAAGCACTTCACCTGCCAGATGGCAAGATCGTTGTTCGGCAGGTCGATAAGAACGGCATCGTTTGCAAGCATGTCAAAGTTATTGACCTTAATGAGTCAGATCATCACCATGACCATGACCATCATCATCACCACCATGATCATGGCCACCACCACCATCATGACCATGATCACGAACATGGGCATCATCACCATGCTCATCGCCATTTGGCTGATATTATTAAAATTATCGAGAATGGTCACATCAGTGACGGTGCGAAAGCCATCGCCAAATCCATCTTTGAGATCATTGGGGCATCGGAAGCCAAGATTCATAATATGTCGCTTGATACCATTCATTTCCACGAAGTGAGCGGCGTCGATTCGATACTTGATATTGTAGGTACTGCCGTATTACTGGATCAGCTTAAAGTGGAAAAGACCTATTGTGATCCAATTTGCACTGGTTTTGGCATCGTCAAGACCCAACACGGTCTTTTGCCCGTGCCGGCCCCGGCAACTGCCGACCTCCTGATGGGAATGCCTTGCTATAAGGGCGATGAGCGGGGAGAAAAAATTACGCCAACGGGGGCTGCCATTCTCCGCTACTTACAACCGATTTTTCGTCCCTCGGAGTTAGTTGCTGAAGCGATCGCCTATGGGCCGGGAGAAAAGGACTTTAAACATCCCAATGTAGTAAGGGTATCAAAGGTTAAAAAAAAAGCCAGGGTATAGATGGGCAATTAATGATGGTAGAGACCAACCTGGACGATATGCCGGCAGAATATCTCGGTAACAGTTTCCAGAAGAATCTATTGTTGAGTGGTGCAATCGATTTTTTCTTTACTTCCATACAGATGAAGAAGGGGAGACCAGCTCTAAAGGTTTCTGTCCTATGTCACCAAGACCGGCTTGAGAAAATCAGCGACTTTTTATTGGAACACACCAGCACGATTGGTGTTCGGTACTATCCGGTACGGCGAAATATCTTAGATCGAGCCAGCCAGGAAGTTGATACTTCCTTCGGGAAAGTATGGGTAAAGACTGTTGTAAAACCATCTGGCAAAACGATATTTAAGATTGAATACGAGTCGCTGTTACAATTGAGCAAAGAGCACGAACTAAGTATTTTAAAACTACAGATGGAGTTGAATAAAGAATTGATGGACCTATTATGAATGCTTTGAAGCTTTCCTTGTTACTGGTGACATTTTTTTGTCTGCATTCAGATCTGGCGGGCATCTATCAAGGTCAGTTTCCGCCCGAGATTTGTGATAACGCGATCGATGATGATGCTGATGGTCTTACCGACTTACAAGACCCGGATTGCGAGTGTCCGGTGATTGAACCAATTTCCAGGATTCCGAATCCCTCTTTTGAAGAGATGAATTGCTGTCCTAGCAACCGGAGTGAATTGCATTGTGCGGATACCTGGATTCAGGCGTCGGCTCCAACAACAGATTACTTACATACGTGCGGCTGGATGGGGTGGGAGCAATTTCCTCCGCCGTTGCCCTTTCCAGACGGCAATGCTGTTGTGGGATTTCGAGATGGGCGCTTCTTCCAGGATGTTTCCGAGCCCACCTGGAAAGAATACGCGGGTGCTTGCTTATTGGCTCCCTTAGAGGAAGGAATACCTTATCGATTTGAATTTCATATTGGTTTTACCGGAGATGGCAGTTCCCCTCCGCTAAATGTAACCTTTTTCGGAAATACGGATTGCAACAACCTCCCATTTGGCCAGGGAAATGCCGAGTTGGGATGCCCTACCAAGGATACTACCAATTGGATAAGACTTGGAGCGGTCAGTGTTTCCGGCTCCAATAATTGGGTACAAAAAGGAATTAATGTTACTCCGGATCGTGACATTTATGCTATTGCGATCGGGCCTGACTGTTCGGAAATAATGAGGCCCTTCTCTACGTATTATTTTTTTGACAATCTGGTATTGGACGAGAAAGAAGCTTTTGAATTCCGGATTCAGGAATTGACACATCCTTGTTCAGAAAGCTTCCAGCTTGGTGTACCTAATGTAGAAGGTGCGACTTATCAATGGTATAAGGATGGCATAGCCTTGCTAGGAGAGACTAATCCCAAACTGACGGTTCAGTCAGGTGAAGGAGATTACCAGGTCCGGATTCTCGCTGAGGAAAATTGTATGATCACCCGTGTATATGCGTACCGTATTCCCACTTTTCAAACGATTTTGAACAAAGTAACGTGTAACGGTGATGCATATGAATTCGGCGACCGAATTCTCACTGATCAGGGGACTTACTCGCAGTTGTTAAAAGATAGGAATAACTGTGATAGCCTTGTGGAATTGAATTTAAAGGTTGCAGAACATCGACGTTCGGAGATTGAGGCCAAAATTTTTCGAGGCGATAATTATGAAATGGATGCATTTAGTTTTGGTGAGGCTGGGATCCATGAGATTCCCTTGCTAACCTCAGAGGGGTGTGATAGCATCGTCGAGCTAACATTGAATTATTTCAAAGTTGCCATTCCAGACATCTTTTCACCAGATGGAGATGGAATTAATGATTATTTTAACATTTATGGCGAGGCAGATTTGGAACGGGTTAAAAGCCTGAAGATTTATAGTCGATGGGGAGAGTTGGTATATTACGGAGAAGAACTTTCTCCAAATTCTCCATCGGAAGGCTGGGATGGAAAAATTGATTTGGTAAGTGCTCCGGCCGGTGTATACTTGTATACAACAATGGTAGTCATGACGGATGGACAAGAACAGTTTTTTTCCGGTTCGGTCACTTTACTTCGTTAAGGCATCATTGAAGATACCAGGTCTACCTTAATGTAATGCTTTTCGATACATTTCAAGGTAAGTACGAGCACTATTTTCCCAGTCAAACCGTTGGCTCATTGCCCGTTGAATCATTTTGTCGATGTGCTCTGGACGGTCGTGATAGGTACTTACTGCCCAAGCAATTGTATTGGCTATAGCTACCGAATTGTTTTCCCAGTATTTAAACCCGGTCCCCTTTTCTTTAGACCATTCACTATATTGTTCAATGGTATCCGCAAGACCGCCGGTATTACGTACAATGGGCAAGGTTCCGTAACGTAAGGAGTACATTTGATTGAGTCCGCATGGCTCAAAGTTAGAAGGCATGATGAAAAAGTCTGACCCGGCTTCAATCCAATGGGCTTTTGCATTGTCGTAGCCGATATACGTTCCAACCTGACCGGGATACTGACTGGGTAAAGCTTTGTATTTTGCTTCTAGAATCTTATCTCCAGAACCCAACAAGACAAACTGCATTTTATATTGAAGGTGGTGCATTGCAAGATGAATGGCCTCATAAAGGAGATCTAGTCCCTTTTGATCGGCTAATCGACTAACAACCCCAATTATGGGTGTGTCCGGATCAACATTCAAATGGAAAAGTTCTTGTATTTTGGTTTTACACACTTTTTTTCCCGACAGATCTTGGACGGAAAAATTAGCGGGAATGAATTGGTCGGTTTCGGGATTCCATTCTTGATAATCAACACCATTCAGAATACCCAGGTAGGTATTGCCTTTATGATTGAGGGATGATTGGAGTCCATGGCCTAATTCAGAGACCCTTGTCTCATAAGAATACGTGGGACTTACTGTATTGACGAAATCGGCAAAGTAGATGCCCCCCTTCAGGAAGTTGATGTTGCCATGGTATTCAAACTTGTCGAATGTAAAGTGTTCCCAGCCCAACCCTGTGTATTCGTAATCTTCTCTTCCGAACACTCCTTGATATTGAATATTGTGAATGGTCAGGACGCCTGCGGTGTTGCTAAGGCCAGGGGTATTCCAATGCCAAGTTTTAAGGTAAGCAATGGCCGGAGCGGCCTGCCAATCATGGGCGTGGATAATGTCCGGGGCAAAGTCCTTGTCGATACAAAGTTGAAGTGCTGCCCGACTGAAAAAGGAAAATCTTAAGCCATTGTCTCGGAAGGCGACATTATCTTCATCATTGTACAGTCCTTCTCTCCCAAAATATTTCCAGGATTCAATGAAATAAACATCAAGTCCAGCAGCTAGATTGGTCTGATCTACTGAACACCACTCCTGAATGTTACCACCCATCCAAACTCCCATGTTTTCGTGACATCTTTGTAAGGCGTATCTTTCCGTATTTATTTTGGTGTATTTTGGAATGATGATCTTGACTTCGTGCCCCAATGCATGGAGTGCTTTAGGTAAGGCTCCAACTACATCTGCCAAGCCGCCAGTTTTTACATAGGGGACACATTCTGAGGCAATCATGACAATACGGAGTTTATCCTTCATGGTGGTTGCTGATACTAATTAGTTCAATGAGAGATATCTATAAGGATTCGTACGAAGATCAATGATGCATTACTGCACTGATCTCGCCTTGAAATTAAAAAAATACTTGGTAGTGCCTTTAATTTTTTATGAATTTTGCAGAAAAATGGAGTGCTTGATTTACGTACGAAAACTATAGAATCAAAAAATTTAGAGTACTTTAACGAATAGAGATTCCCAAAGGAATCATCCGAAAATTAGAATAGATTTTTTATTTGAAAACTATTAATGTAAATGGTCGACCCAGGAGTATCAATTGAAAAACAGCGCTTACAGGCTCATTATGACGGAGAAAAAAATTGGTTAAAATGGGGCCCTTATCTTAGTGAACGGCAGTGGGGGACGGTCCGTGAAGACTACAGCGCGAATGGAAATGCATGGTCTTACTTTACACATGGTGATGCGAGAAGTAGGGCGTATCGTTGGGGAGAGGATGGAATAGCGGGAATCTGTGATGATCTTTGTAATCTTTGTTTTGCTGTAGCGATGTGGAATGGTAAAGATCCCTTTATTAAAGAACGCCTTTTTGGTTTGACGGGGCCTCAGGGTAACCATGGAGAAGATGTGAAGGAACTATACTACTATCTGGACAGTACACCTACTCATTCGTACATGAAACATTTGTACAAGTATCCTCAGTCAGTATTTCCATACGATGAATTGATCCGCGTTAATCGGGAACGTTCCAGGTTCGAAATGGAATATGAATTACTGGATACCGGCATCTTTAAACATAACCAATATTTTGACATTTGTACCGAATATGCTAAGGCGGGTGAAGAGGATATACTGATTCGGATTACCGCATATAACAGGAGCCAGGAACCGGCAGAATTACATTTATTACCTACTTTATGGTTTCGCAATCTTTGGCATTTTGGTTTGATGGAGCATAAACCCACAATAAAGCTCAAGGAAAAAGATGATGAGTGGATTTGCTTGGAAGCGAAGCACGACATTTTAGGAGCATATCATTTGTATGCAGATCGGCCAGAGCAGATACTCTTTACTGAAAATGATACCAATGAGGCCCGTCTCTTCGGAGTACCGAATGTTAGTCCCTTTGTAAAGGATAGTATCAATGATGCTGTAGTGAAGAGAGATTATTCGTTGTTGGAAGGCAAAACGGAAGGCACCAAATTTTCGCCACTATATAAGTCAGTGATTGCTGGAGAAAGTCAATTTTCGGTCCATCTCCGACTTTGCAAAGTCAGTCCGCAAGGCCCTCCTCTAAAAGATGAATTTGACCGCATTTTTGTGCAGCGGATAGAAGAAGCAGATGAATTCTATCGGAAAATGAGTGAAAAAACACTTGACCCGGAATTAGCGAACATTCAGCGGCAAGCGTTCTCAGGAATGTTATGGACCAAACAATATTACAACATAGATATTCCTCGTTGGTTGGAAGGGGATCCAGGACTTCCCAAGCCTCCGCTGTCGCGAAAGTTTGGCAGAAACAAAGATTGGATGACACTGAACAATGAGGATATCATTTCCATGCCCGACAAATGGGAATACCCGTGGTATGCTGCCTGGGACCTCGCTTTTCACTGTATTCCATTGGCCTTGGTAGATGGGGAATTTGCGAAGGAACAATTGATCTTGTTTTTGCGTGAATGGTATATGAAGCCCAATGGTCAGATTCCTGCTTATGAATGGTCTTTTGGCGATGTAAATCCACCTGTCCATGCATGGGCCTGCATGGAAGTTTATCGAATTGATAAAAAGAGTCAGGGAAAGGGAGACATTGATTTTCTCAAACGCGTTTTTCAAAAATTGTTGATCAATTTCACTTGGTGGGTCAATCAGAAGGACCATAACGACAACAATGTTTTTGAGGCAGGTTTTCTAGGGTTGGACAATATTGGTGTTTTCGATCGAAGTGAAGGCATCCCTGAAGGTGGAATATTGGAACAAGCCGATGGGACAAGTTGGATGGCGATGTATTGCTTGAATATGTTGGATATGGCCATTGAAATTGCCCAGGAGGATGCTACATTTGAAGATGTTGCAACTAAATTCTTAGAACACTTCATTTACATAGCAGAATCATTGAACCATATTGGTCAAAACTGGATCGGAAGTTGGGATGAAGAAGATGGGTTTTTCTACGATATTTTGGAGTTGCCAAACCATGGTTACATTCCATTGAAAATTCGATCTTTAGTTGGACTTACCTCACTCTTTGCTACGCTTGAGTTGGATAAGAAGAAGCTGGAGAAAGTACCTGATTTCAAAATGCGATTGGAGTGGTTTCGCAATTACCGGATTGAGAATAATTCGAGCACAGTTATTGAAGAATTGGAAGACGGCGAAGATATTCTATTGTCTTTGATACCAAAAAAGCGATTATCTAAATTGTTAGCAGCACTCTTGGACGAGGAGGAATTTCTGTCTTCCGGAGGAATTCGGTCATTGTCGAAAGTGCACCAGGATCCATACTTGGTTCAAATTGGGGGGCAGGAATTCAGTCTGAACTATGAACCCGGCGAATCCACTACCGGGCTTTTTGGCGGAAACTCCAACTGGCGTGGGCCAGTTTGGATGCCGATGAATTATTTGATTATTGAATCATTGAAAGAGTACTATAAATATTATCGTGAGGATCTAAAGGTAGAGTGTCCGAAGAATAGTGGAAAGATGATGAATCTGGATGAGG